>CAUVLK010000136.1:0-6841 GCA_963552635.1 uncultured Lautropia sp.
GGCAGCCATCCCTTCAGATACCAAGCTTGATTTCATGTCGGTGCCGCTGGTGCGCTATGCGCCGCTGGATCTGCTGGCGGCGCGCAATGCCGGTCTCCGGACCATGCTCTCGCGCATCGACTGGCGGCTGTGGAAGGGCGTGGGGGCACTGGCGGGCGCCGTGCTGGCCGCGCTGGTCGTGGGCATCAACCTGCAGTGGCTGCAGATGCGCGCCGAGGCCTCGGGTCTGCAGGATGCCATCCGTGCACGCTTCCACGATGCCTTCCCCAATGCCGCCATGGTGGATCCGGTGCTGCAGATGCGCCGCAACATCAACGACCTGCGTCTCAAGAGCGGTCGCCCGGGGCCGGATGACTTCGTGCCGCTGCTGGCGCGCTTTGCGCAGGCCGTGGGCGAGCGGGGCCCCGGTACCATCGAGGCGCTGGAGTTCCGTGAAGGTACGATGAAGATCCGCTTCGTCGACGAGGTGGGCACCAACGACACGATGCGCGAGGCTCTGGTGCAGGATGCCGCGCGTCTGGGGCTCTCGCTCACCTTCGACAACCCGCGGGATCCCACCGCGCGACTCACTCCGCAGGGAGGCCGCTGACATGCTGGAGAACCTGTTGCAGAAATGGGCGTCGCTGGCGCCCCGCGACCGGCGGATGCTGATCATCGCCGGCTGCTTCCTGCTGGTCATCATCTTCTGGCAGGTGCTGCTGGAGCCGGCCTGGGTGGGGCGCCAGCGCCTGCAGAAGACGCTGCCCACGCTGCGTGCCGATCTGGCGCAGATGGATCACATGGCGGCCGAGGCGCGTGAGCTGGCCAGTGCCGCCGATGCGCCGGCCGAGACGGTGGCGCAGGTGACGGTGCGCCTGGAGCAGTCGCTGCTCGCGCGCGGCATGGACAAGGAAGCGGCCAAGGTGCAGGCGCAGGGCGACATCATCGAGGTGCGCTTCCACCAGGCCCCGTTCGAGAACTGGATTTACTGGCTGGATGCGGCCGTGCGCGAGACGCGCACCCGCATCGTCGACCTGTCGGTCACCCGCGAATCCCCGGGAGTATTCAGTGGCCGTCTGGCCTTGGAGATGGCACGCCGTGGCAAATGATTCCCGTCGATCCAAATCGGTGAAGCCGGCCTGGTTCGGCCCCTGGAGCAAGGGCCGCATCGCCCTGTGGACAGTCCTGAGCCTGCTGGTGGCGCTGGTGACAGCGCTGGTGCTGGCGCCGGCCTCCATGGCCGACTGGGGCCTGAAGGTGGCCACGCATGGCCGGGTCCGCCTGGCCGATGCCAGCGGCTCGATCTGGCATGGCCAGGGCAAGGTGGTGCTGGTGGATGTGGCCGCGCTGGCCGTGCGCGAGCGTGACAAGCCCGATGCCGTGCTGCCGCTGCCCGGCGTGCTCGTGCCAGGCACCATCCGCTGGGACATCCAGGTGCTGCCGCTGCTCATCGGTCGCGTGCAGGTGCTGGCCCGCCATGACAGCATGGCGCAGCCCGTCGAGATTTCCGGTACCTTTGCAAGACCGCGCTTTTCTGCCGGCAGCATCCGTCTGCCCAATGTCAGCCTGTCGCGTCTGGGTTCGCCCTGGAGCACCGTGCAGCCCACGGCCTCGCTGGCGCTGTCCTGGGAGCCGTTCGAGATCGTCAACGGCAAGGCCAACGGCGTGGCCTCCATCGAGCTGCGCGACGTGGCCTCGGCCCTCACGCCCGTGCGGCCGCTGGGTGCCTACCGGCTCGACATTGACGGCCGCCAGGCCGACACGATGCTGAACATGTCATCGATCGAAGGCCCGCTGCGTTTGAGCGGGGAAGGTGTTTTCAATCCGAGTCACGGACTGCGTTTCACTGCCTGGGCAGAAGTCGACGAGTCTGAACGTCTGAAGCTGGCGCCCCTGGTACGCTTGCTGGGGCGGCAGGAAGGGACTCGTACCATGATCAAGATAGGAGCATGAAGTTGCGCCATTCGTCCAAACTCCTGGCTCAGGCCCTGCTGGTGGCAGCCACGGTACCGGCCCTCGCGGCGCCGGCCCAACCGCCTGCACACAAGGTCACCAGCGGCCAGATCAACCTCAATTTCAAGGATGCCGAGGTCGATTCGGTCATTGGCGCCTTCGGCCATCTGCTCAACAAGTCCTTCGTGATCGACCCGCGTGTGCGCGGCAAGATCTCGCTGGAGACGCCGCGTCCGGTCAACCGTGCGCAGGCCTTCGCGCTGCTCAAGACCGTGCTGCGCCAGCAGGGCTTTGCCATCGTCGACCTGGGTGACCTGTACAAGGTGGTGCCCGAGGCCGATGCCAAGCTCCAGTCCGGTCCGGTGGAGATCGGCGCCGCGTCCGCGCGTGACGGCGACGAGGTCATCACCCAGGTGTTCCAGCTGAACCACGAGTCGGCCAACAACATGATTCCCGTGTTGCGGCCGCTGGTTTCGCCCAACAACACCATCACGGCCTTCCCGGGCAACAACACGCTCATCATCACCGACTACGCCGCCAACCTGAAGCGGCTGTCCAAGGTCATCGCCACGCTGGACAGCCCGCGTCCGGCGGCCGAGGTGCAGGTGGTGGTCATCAAGAACTCCATTGCCAGCGACATTGCCGTGGCCGTGTCCAAGCTGATGGACGAGAGCAACCGGGGCGGTGGCGCCGGTCCGGGTGCCAGCTCCGATCCCACCCAGCGCGTGGTGGTGATGGCCGATCCGCGCACCAACTCGGTGCTCATCCGCAGCGCCAATGCCTCCAAGCTGGCGCTGGCCCGCTCGCTGGTGGAGCAGCTGGACCGGCCCGCCAATGCCGACCAGGCCAACATGCGCGTGGTCTACCTGAGGAACGCGGAGGCCACCAAGCTGGTGGAGGTACTGCAGGCCGTGCTCTCGGGTGAATCGAACGGCAGCAACAATGGCTCGGACAGCAGCTTCGGCAGCAGCAGCCGCAACCGCAACAGCGGTGGCAGCATGTTCGGCGACAGCAGCTCGTCCTCGTCGGGCCTGTCCTCGTCCTTCGGGGACAGCGACAGCAGCAGCGGTGGCGGCCTGGGCAGCCAGAGCGGCATCAACCGCGACCGCGGCAACCAGGGGCCGATGTCCATCAAGGCGGGTGGCGCCATCATCGCGGCCGACCCAGCCACCAACTCGCTCATCATCACGGCGCCCGAGCCGGTGTATCGCAACATCCGTGGCGTCATCGACCAGCTCGACAGCCGCCGTGCCCAGGTTTACATCGAGTCGCTGATCGTCGAGGTCCGTGCTAACACGGTGTCCGATATGGGCATCCAGTGGCAGTTCGGTACCAGCCGGCCCGGCCAGAGTTCCGTGGTGGGTGGCACCAACTTCGGCACTGGCGGCAGCAACATCCTGAACGTCACGCAGAACCCGGCTGCGGTGGCTGCGGCCGGTGGTCTGAATGTGGGGGTGGTGCGCAATGGCGTGAGCCTCTTCGGCCAGAACTTCCTGAACCTGGGCCTGCTGGCCCGGGCGCTGGAAACCGAGGCCAACGGCAACATCCGGGCCACGCCGAACCTGCTCACGCTCGACAACGAGGAGGCACGCATCATCATCGGCCAGAACGTGCCCTTCGTCACCGGCCAGTACGCCACCACCAACAACACGCTGTCCAGCCCGTTCCAGACCATCGAGCGCAAGGACGTGGGTACCATGCTGCGCGTGCGGCCACAGGTTTCCGAGGGTGGCACCGTCAGGATGGAGATCGCCCAGGAGATCTCCACGGTGGCCGACACTTCGCAGCCGGCCGGCATCATCACCAACCGGCGCGCCATCGATTCCAACGTGCTGGTCGACGATGGCCAGATTGTCGTGCTGGGCGGCCTGATCGAGGACCGGGTGACCGGCGGGATCAGCAAGGTGCCCATCCTCGGCGACATTCCGGGGCTGGGCCGCCTGTTCCGTTACGACAATCGCCAGCGCGAGAAGACCAACCTGCTGGTGTTCCTGCGGCCGGTGGTGCTGCGCAGCGCCGACCAGGCCTGGGACGTGACGGCCAACCGTTACGACTACATCAACCAGCGCAGTCAGGATGCACGCATGCCCACGCCGTTCGGCATGGTCGACGTGAAGCAGCCCGAGCTGGATCCGCTGCCGCCGCGGCCGGGCAGCCCCAATGCCAGGCGCGTGTCGCCGGCGCGCGAGCCGGGCATGATTCCGGGATCGGCCGAAGAGGCCAAGAGCCTGGGCGTGGTGCCGGCCAACTCGCTGCGTGCCCCGCAGCCCGACATGTCCAGCCTGATGAACACGGCGCCGCGCTCGCGCCAGGTCCGTCGCGGCGGAACCGGCAACAACGAGGGGGCGCAGCGCGAGGCCGGCAACGACGGTCAGCGGCAGCCGGGACAGCAGGTGCGAACCACCGGCAGCTTCCGCTCGCTGGACGACGCGGTGCGGTCCCGGCAGCAGGCGGTTCGCCCGCAGAACGCCACGCCCGAGCCTGTGCAGCTGCGCAACCAGGTCGAAGTGAACGTAGATTGAGATTGATCCAGACATAGCAGGCGATACGACGAATGGCTTCGGTTTCCCCCGCGCGCTACGTGCCCTATGGTTTTGCCCGTGCCCACCAGATCCTGGTGTCGGCACTGAGCGATGATGCGCTGGAGGTCTGGGTGGGTGACAACACCCCGGCCACTGCGCTGGCCGAGCTGTCGCGCTCGCTGAAATACCGGCTGGTGCCGGTGGTCAAGCCGGCCGACGAGCTGAGCAGCGCCATCTCGCGCGCGTACTCGCAGCAGGAGGGGTCGGCCGCTTCGGTGGTGGACGAGGTGGGCGGCGACATCGACCTGTCGCGGCTGATGCAGGACCTGCCCAAGGTGGAAGACCTGCTGGAGTCCGAGGACGACGCGCCAATCATCCGGATGATCAACGCGCTGCTTACCCAGGCTGCCCGCGACAACGCGTCCGACATCCACATCGAGCCCTTCGAGACCTATTCGATGGTGCGCTTCCGGGTGGACGGCACGCTGCGTGACGTGGTGCGGCCCCGCCGCGAACTGCACGCGGCACTGGTCTCGCGGATCAAGATCATGGCCAGCCTCGACATCGCCGAGAAGCGCCTGCCGCAGGATGGCCGCATCACGCTGCGCATCGGTGGCCGGCCCATGGACGTGCGGGTCTCCACGCTGCCCACCGGCCATGGCGAGCGCGCCGTGCTGCGTCTGCTCGACAAGGAAGCAGGGCGGCTGGACCTGGCCCGGCTGGGCATGAGCCCGGACCTGTTGCGCCGCTTCGACAATCTCATCGCACAGCCGCACGGCATCGTGCTGGTGACGGGTCCCACCGGTTCGGGCAAGACCACCACGCTGTATGCAGCGCTCTCGCGCCTGGACTCCAAGTCCACCAACATCCTGACGGTGGAAGACCCCATCGAATACGACCTGGACGGAGTGGGGCAGACGCAGGTCAACGCGCGCATCGACATGACGTTCGCCAAGGCGCTGCGCTCCATCCTGCGTCAGGACCCGGACGTGGTGATGATCGGTGAGATCCGCGACGTGGAGACCGCCCAGATTGCCGTGCAGGCGTCGCTGACCGGCCACCTGGTGCTGGCCACGCTGCACACCAACGATTCGGTGTCTGCTGTCACCCGACTCATCGACATGGGCATCGAGCCCTTCCTGTTGTCGTCCAGTCTCATCGGCATCATGGCGCAGCGGCTGGTGCGCAAGCTCTGCCCCAGCTGCCGCACCGAAGATACCGTCACCGGCAAGTGGCGTCCTGTGGGGTGCCTGGCCTGCAACCGCACCGGCTACCAGGGCCGTACCGGCATCTACGAGATCGTCACTGTCGACGACGAGATGCGCAGCCTGATCCACAAGAGCGCCGGCGAAGGCGAGTTGCGTGCTGCTGCGCGCGCCAACGGCTTCCGCTCGATGCGTGAGGATGGCCAGCGCTGGATCGATGCCGGCATTACCTCGCAGGACGAGGTGGTGCGCGCCACCCGCGACTGAGGCCGTCCGTTGCCGATGTCCGTTGTTTCCTTCTTTCGTTGACCGACCATGCCAGCCTATCGTTTCCAGGCGGCCGATGCCGCCGGCGTCCTGCACCGGGGCATCGTCGATGCCGATTCCAGCCGCCAGGCACGCGCCATCATCCGTGAGCGCGGCCAGACCCCCATCGAGGTGGTGGCGCTGTCGGCCGAGCAGAACGCCGGCCACATCAACCTGGGCGGCCGCCTCAAGGATGCCGACCTGGCGCTGTGCACCCGTCAGCTCTCCAGCCTGCTGACCGCCCGCCTGCCGCTGGAAAAGGCACTCAACGCCGTGGTGGAGCAGGCCGAATCGGCCCGCGTGCGCGAGCGCTTTGCCGCCGTGCGCAGCGACGTGGTGAGCGGCCAGACGCTGACCGCCGCCATGGCCAAGTTTCCGCGCGATTTCCCGGACACCTACCGGGCCCTGATCAGCGCCGGCGAACAGTCCGGCGATCTGGCGCAGGTGATGTTGCGGCTGGCTGCCTACGTCGAGAACCGCACCCAGCTGGTCAGCAAGGTGAAGATGGCCTTCACCTACCCGATCATCGTGGCCGTGGTGGCGGTGCTCGTCATCATTGCGCTGCTCACCTATGTGGTGCCACAGGTCGTGCAGGTCTTCAACCAGACCCGCCAGGACCTGCCCCTGCTCACGCTCATCCTCATCCGCACCTCCGACTTCATCCGCAACTGGGGCTGGCTGGTGCTGCTGGGCCTGGGCGGCGCCTGGGCCGCCTTCCACTACTCGCTCAAGGCCCCCACCGCGCGACTGTCCTTCCACAGCAAGCTGCTGAACATGCCCATGTTTGGCCGGCTCATTCGGGGCATCAACGCTGCGCGCTTTGCCTCCACGCTGGCCATCCTCACCGCCAGCGGCGTGCCGCTCATCCGCGCCCTG
>CAUVLK010000137.1:0-6837 GCA_963552635.1 uncultured Lautropia sp.
GGGAGCGGCCATGCCCAATGCCGTCACGCTGGTCAGTGAATGCAGCCCCCCGGCACGGCGCGCCTTCATCACCAACACCATGTTCTGCGGCTTTCCCCTGGGGGCGGCACTGGGTGGTTTTCTGGCCGGCTGGATGATTCCGGCGCTGGGCTGGCGCAGCGTGCTGCAGCTGGGCGGTGTCGCGCCGCTGGTCCTGCTGCCGGCCCTGGCAATCTGGCTGCCCGAATCAATGCGTTACCTGCAGACCCGCCAGAATGGGCCTGATCGTGCCCAGGCGAAGGCTCCTCGCAGCATCGCCCTGGTGCTCTCGCGCCCGTTCCGGCTGGGCTCGCTGATGCTGTGGCTGGCCTACTTCATGGGGCTGGTGGTCTTCTATGCCCTCATCAACTGGATGCCCGTGCTGTTCCGCGAAAGCGGCATGGATCCGCGCACCGCATCGCTGATCACGGCACTGTTCCCGCTGGGCGGCGTGGGCGCCATTGCCCTGGGCTGGCTGATGGACCGCTTCGACGGCAGCAGCGTGCTGGCGCTGGGCTACGGCGCCACAGCGCTGTCCGTCTGGGCCATCGGGCAGGCCATCGGCGGTCATGGCGTGCTGATGGCCGTGGTCTTCGTGGCCGGCCTGGTGATGAACGCCGCCCAGGCCTCGATGCCGGCGCTGGCCGCAGGCTTCTATCCCACCGAAGGTCGCGCCACCGGCGTGGCCTGGATGCTGGGCATTGGCCGCTTTGGCGGCATTGCCGGCTCCTTCTTGGTAGCCGACCTCACGGCCCGCCAGATGAGCCTGCCCGACATCTTCGGTGTCGTCGCCATTGCCGCGCTCATCGCCATGGTGGCGCTGGGCATCCTGCGGCTGGCCTGTCGGGGGCGGTGACGGGGGCGGTGACGGGGGCACGTCCTGACAAGACAGGACGCACAATCCGGAACACGCCCCGCCGGCACCGCCTCGACCTGCCGGGGAAGGCGCAGGCGTCGCGGGGCCGGATGCTCAGGCCCCCAGCGTCGCCCCTCCGTCGATCACGATCTGCTGCATCGTGATGTGGCCGGCCTGATCTGAAGCCAGGAACAGCACGGCATCGGCGATATCGTCCGGTCGGCCGATCTTGCCCAGCGGAATACCCAGCTTGTACTGCTCCGGCAGCCCCTCCACCAGGCGGCGCTGTCCGGCCGGGTCACCCAGCATGCCAGCCAGCATCGGCGTGTCGGTGGAACCCGGCGACACGATGTTGCAGCGTACCCCGAAGGGCGCCAGTTCCAGTGCCACCGTCTGACTCATCGCCACCATGGCCGCCTTGGACGTGCAATAGGCCAGCATGCCGATGCGCGGCACCACCGCCGCATTGGAAGCGATGTTGACGATGGCGCCCCGGCGCTGTGTCTTGAATACCGGTGCCCATTGCTGGATGAGATGAAAGGGGCCCGTCACGTTCACGTCCAGACAGGCATTCCAGTCCTCAGTCGTCAGCGTGTCCAGCCCGCCCATGCGCAGCACGCCTGCCGCATTCACCAGCACGTCCAGCGTCTGCCAGCGTGCCTTCAGCTGCTCGCACACCTGTACGATGGCCTTCGTGTCCGTCACGTCCAGCTGGATCTGCTCGAAGGTAGGTGCATTTCCCGTGCCGTCGCCTGCAGCTGTTGTGGGCTGCCTGTCCAGTCCGATGACTTTGGCACCGGCCTGCACGAAACGCTGTGCGATGCGCTGACCGATGCCCTGTGCCGTTCCGGTGACAAGAACCCGTTTGCCCACGAATCGGTTGTCGTCCGAAAGCCTGTCCTGTTTCTGAATGTCGTTCATGGTTGAATGTCCGTGATGTCCTGGCAGCTTGTCACGACCCCGCAGCGGGTCGCCACGTATTTCAGGGCCATGCGGTGTTCCTCTTCCGAGAAGTCCGCCACGGCATCACCCACCATGAAGGGTTGAATGTCCTTCATGAAGGCTTCCACGGCCGTGATCATGCAGCCGATGTGTGCATAGACACCGACAATGATCAGCTGGTCGCGTTTCAGCGCCTTCATCCGCGTATCCAGGTCGCTGCGCTGAAAGGCGCTGTAGCGCCACTTCGTCAGCACCACGTCCCCATCGGCAGGCGCAATTTTCGGGACGACGGCCTGCTGGGCGGGATCGGCCTTCGTCAGGCCCGGGCCCCACATGTCGTTGAGCAGCGCACGGTCGGATGCGGGCTGATCGTGCGGCTGTGCCGTGTAGAAAACAGGAACGCCATGTGCCGCAGCCCAGCGCTTCAGTGCGGCAATGTTGCCGATGAGCGTCTGAAGCAGTCCGGAGTCGGTTTCATAGAAGCGAAGGAAATAGCGCTGCATGTCGTGGATGAGCAGCGCTGCACGTGAGGGATCCAGTTTCCAGGTCACCTTGTTGGCCGGAAAACTGTCAGGCGCAGGCATGGGGTAGCTGCGGATGGAAGGAATGGCCATGATGAAATGCCGATGAACCGAAAAAGGGGATTTTGAAAGGAGGCTGACCGGGATGGAACACGGAATGGGGATGGCAGCGCCAGCCGAAACTGGCCTGCTATCCCATGGGCTCGCCGTCAGGCTGCGGTCGGGATGGGGGCCGTCTGCTCTTCACCCAGTCCGCAGGCACGCAACATGGTGTCCTGCTTGGTCTGCACCTCGTTCCATTCGGACAGCGGATCGGATGCATCGACAATGCCGGCACCGGCATAGATCTGCAGGCATCTGTCATGCAGCACGCCGCAGCGGATCGTCACCACCCACTCACCGTTGCCTTGCGCGTCCATCCAGCCCACGATTCCGGTGAACAGTCCGCGATCATAGGGCTCAATGCGCCGGATCAGCGCATGTGCGGCATCACGCGGTGTGCCGCAGACTGCGGGGGTGGGGTGGATGCAGCAGGCCAGCTGCAGCGCATTGGTTTGCGGATCCCGCAGCTCACCACGGATGCGGGTGGAAAGGTGCCACAGGGCCGCTGTGTTGATGAGGGAAGGGCGGGCAGGCACATCCAGCGTGGCACACAGGGGTTCCAGCCGGGCACGGATGTCTGCAGTCACGAACTGGTGCTCGTGATGGTCCTTGCCTGAGGCCGAGAGCCGCTTGGCCGTGGCCCGGTCCTCGGCAGGGTCGGCCTGGCGGCGGGCGGAGCCGGCCAGCGGGTTGGACTGGAGCGTGGCGCCGCGTCTCTCGATCAGCAACTCGGGGCTGACACCCACCAGGTGCATGTCGCCGGGCAGCGGGACCTGAAACAGATAACCCGACGGATTGAGCCGACGCAGATTGTTGCGCAGCGCCGCCACAGGCACTGACCCGGTGAAGTGAAGCCGGCTGGTGATGGACAGCACCACCTTGTGGATGCCTTCGGCGGGAAATGCAGCGATGGCGTTAGCCACGCCCTGCTGAAAGCCGTGCTGATCCGGCACCGTCTCCATGGAACGCAGGGCAGGCATGGGCATGGCCTGCGCATGGGCGGATGGGTCGGCATCGCACCAGGCCGCGGTCTCCGGCACGTACAGCTGGCTGGGCTGGTCCACGTCAAAGGGAATGGCCCCGACGACGACCGGGTTTTCCATGCCTGCCTTCCGGGCACGGTCGAAGGCGGCCCGTACCTGCTGCTGTAGCGGGCTGTCGGCTGCATCCCCGTTGACGGCCGGCACCGTGATGGTCTCGCGGACGCCGTGGGCATGCAGCTCGCGGCCGCCGCTGGAAAAGATGAATTCGGCACGGGTCGGCATGGCCTGCGTGCTCGACGTCGGGGTAGTCATGGAATGAAGGATGACTTGATAGTGGGAATTGTTTGCTATCCTTAAATAATAGCTTGAAAGGCCACATCCGCGAGAGGCTGTTCACAGGATTCCTGGGAGCCTAGGAGCACGGCCGTTCACACCTGACGGAGGAGGAAACGAGATGCCGAGTATCCAGCGTAGACAGTCCTTGTCGGAAGGACTGCAGGAAAGGAAAGGCCGGTTCTCATGTAGCAGGAGGGCTCCGGGCAGACTGACGGCCACCGCTCTGGCCCTTGCAGCCGTTCTTCCCGCCCCGGCTGCATTTGCACAGGCCCAGGGCCTGCGGGCCGATGCCGGCGAAGTCACCACCCTGGGCAGCGTCGTCGTCACCGGCGAGAAGGTGCGCCGCACGGTGAAGGAAACCGCCAGTTCGGTGGCCGTCATCGGAAACCGTCACCTGCAGGAGCAGCCCGAGGCAGCTGCAGTGCGGGATGTGACGCGCAACGTCCCCAACGTGCTGTATACCGGGCCTGGCAGTGCGCCCGTCATCCGGGGTGTCGATGGCCAGGGGGCCAGTTCCGGCGCAGGCGCCTTCTATGGAGGTACGGTGCCACGAGCCCGTGTCAATGTCGACGGCCACAACCTGAACTTCTGGGAAACCGCCTTTGGCACCACGTCCATCTGGGACGTGGATTCCGTCGAGGTCTATCGCGGTCCGCAGACGGCGGCGCTGGGTGCCAACAGCATTGCCGGTTCGGTCATTGTCAACACCAAGGATCCCACCTTCAAGCCGGAAGGTGCGGCGCAGCTGCAGCTGGGCAGTCGCAAGGCCCGGCGTGCCTCGGTGATGCTGTCGCGGCCGCTGGTGGACGAGGAACTGGCTGCACGCATTGCGCTGGACTACAGCAGCCGCGACACCTACATCAATTACGTCAATCCCACCTATTCCAAGGGGAATACCGATACCGACCCCGAGAACATCAACGGCCGCATCAAGTTGCTGTGGACGCCCAGTGCGGTGCCGGGCCTGGAATCGAAGCTGACGCTTTCCTACTTGCGCGGCAACCTGCCCACGTCCGAGGCGGCCAATGCTCCCCATGACCGGTTGAACAATGCCACGCTGACCATGCCCACTTTCAACACCCATGGGTGGACAGGGGTGCATGATCTGGCCTATGACCTGGGCAGCGGGGTTCGGCTGGACAACCAGTTGCAGTACAGCCGCAGCAACACCGAACGGGTATCCGTGCCAATGAGCAATGGCGGTGCCCATATGGATTCGCGTGATTTCTCGGAGGAGTTGCGTGCCAGCTTCAAGGCGCCCGACAACAGCCTCAGTGGCATGGCGGGCGTCTACTACAACAACGTGGATGCCGATGACCTGCTGTATCTGCGAGGCACGTCGTCCTTCCACGACAAGAAGGACAGTCTGGGCGTGTTCTCGGAGGTGACCTGGCGCCTTGCGTCGCAGTGGTCGTTGACCGGCGGCCTGCGCTATCAGCACGACAGCGTCAAGCGCAACGGGACCTCCAGCGCTGCGCGCATGCCATTGGCCTTCGACGAGACCTATCACAAGCTGCTGCCCAAGGTCTCGCTGGCCTATGACGTGTCACCTGACTGGACCGTGGGGGCGCTGGTGAGTCGTGGCTACAACCCCGGTGGTGCGGGGTTGCGAATGGCCAACGGCTCGTTCTACAAGTTCAATCCGGAAACGATGTGGAACTACGAGCTCTTCACCCGCATCGACACACTGGGTGACCGGCTGGTGGTGAACGCCAACCTGTTCTGGGATGACCGCAAGGATTCGCAGGTCAACGTGCCCGACTACGTGAACGGCAGGCTGATGGGCAACGTGGTACGCAATGCCGATGAATCGCGCTCCCATGGTCTGGAGGTGTCGGCGGACTACAAGGCGCTGGACAGCCTTGACATTCGTGCCAGTGCCGGCCTGCTGCGCACGAAGATTCACCGCTTCTCCGATCCGGATGGCGTGTCCTTCGAGGGCAATGAGTTTGGCCGTTCACCACGCTACATGGCGGGTCTGGACGTGAACTGGAACATCACCGATCAGCTGGCGCTGAATGCCAATGTTCACCGCACCGACGGCTACCACTCCAGCGACAACAACCTGCCAGGCTACGACGTGCAGGCCTACACCGTGGCCAATGCGCGTCTCTCGTACCAGATGGACCGGACGTGGCAGTTCTACGCCTATGTGGACAACCTGTTCGACGCCCGCAAGCCCACCTGGAAATTCGATGACCGCAGTGCCGGTGGCATCGTCATCGTGTCCGACGTGCTGGAGCCTCGGATGTACGGGGTGGGCGTGAAAGTGACATTCTGAAATCTGGCACGCACCGACCTGGAATGGTCTGGATGGCGTGAGGCCCATACAGGAATGCTGATTCGCCTGGCTGGCCACCTTGCGTGGCCTGCCCTCTTGGCTGGATGGTTTCCGCTCGACCGCCAAAGCTTCTGGGTGAGCAGCGTGCTCACCCCCGGGTCCAGGCTCCCATGGTTGCCAGCCCCAGCATCGTCATGGCCAGCGAGCCGATGACGTGGATGCCGATAGCCCCCACGGCCCAGGCCAGGCGCCCGTCCTGCAGGTGGGCGGTGACCTCGGCCGAGAAGGTGGAGAAGGTGGTGAGCCCGCCCAGGAAGCCGGTGATGATCAGCAGCTTCCATTCGGGCGCCAGGCCCACGTGCTGGCCGAAGAAGCCCAGGGCCACGCCGATGAGATAGCCGCCCAGCAGGTTGGCGACCAGCGTGCCGGGCGGGATGGCCGGAAAGAGGGCATTGAGCCCCTGGCCCAGCAGCCAGCGCAGGCAGGCGCCGGCGCTGGCCCCGGCCGAGATGGCAAGCAGTTGCTTGATCATCCCGCCATTTTACAGGTCCACCTTCACGCCCAGCTTGATGACGCGCGGGGCGCCGGCGGCCAGACGATTGCCGCCACCGGCCCAGTAGCGCTTGTCGGCCAGGTTGTCGATGTTGAGCTGCCAGGTGGTCTGCTTGCCGAACAGGTGATGCTGGTACTGGACGCCGGCACTGTAGAGCGTGATGCCGCCCAGCCAGGCCTGATTCAGGTCGTTGACCGGTCGACGGCCCGTGTAATAGGCACCGCCGTTGATGGACAGGCCCGGGG
>CAUVLK010000138.1:0-6729 GCA_963552635.1 uncultured Lautropia sp.
GTGCGTGGTGCAGCAGCAGGGCTGTGGCGATCACCAGGACGGTGGCAAGCAGCAGGCTGGGCGTGGTGGCCAGCAGGACGGTCAGGGGAGAGGACGAGGCAGGCATGCCGATACTCTATCGGAGAGCGGGCGGCATGGATGCGGGATGCCGTCCGTCTGCCGGATGATCGGTGGCTGATCATTGGCAAACGGCGTTCCTGACGCCTTCGGCGGTCCAAGTGACTGAATTTTCGTTGTTTCAGTACAACAGTCAGATGCTTTTGTGTCGTTTCCGTGCGTCGCCCAGTTGTTACAAATAGTGCTTATTTGTATCTGCGCATGAAATATCGGCAACCTGTCAATTCTGTCTGTTTTGGATGGATTTCTTTACATCGGCCCAAAGAGCAGACAGCCGGGAAAGACGGATCCTCATCGTCGGCACGTCGACGACGGGCGCCCTGCAGGGGGAAGGACGAATGGCGGGGGGAATGGTCGTTCCGGCGTGCAGAAACGCCGGAGGCAGCCTTGCTCGGAGGGAGGTCCGGGCGCATGAGGCGCCCGGCAAGGAGCGAGGATCCCTACCGAAAACGGTAGGGGTGGCGATGGAAGGCGCTCAGGCCGGGTTCTCGATGAACCACGGCAGCGCGATGCGCAGGCCGTCTTCCAGCAGGTGGCTGGGCTGGTAGCCCAGACGCTTCTGGCTGTGGCTGATGTCGGCCAGCGAGTGGCGCACGTCGCCCGGGCGGAAGTCGGCAAACACCGGGTCAGGCATCTTCAGGTCCGGCTTCACTTCCTGGATGAGCTTGCGAAGCAGCTCGGCCAGTTCCAGCAGCGTGGTGCGGCGCGAAGCGGCCACGTTGAAGACGTCGGCCGTGCCGGGTTCGTCATCGGCCAGCGTGAGGGCGGCGCGGATGTTGGCCTGCACCACGTTGTCGATGTAGCAGAAGTCTCGGCTGGTCTGGCCGTCGCCGTTGATCTGCACGGCCTCCTCGCGCAGCAGTTTGGCGATCCAGCGCGGGATGACGGCAGCATAGGCGCCGTTGGCGTCCTGACGGGCCCCGAAGACGTTGAAATAGCGCATGCCGGCCACACGCATGCCGTAGCAGCGGGCGTAGGTGCCGGCGAACAGTTCGTCGGCGGCCTTGGTGGCGGCGTAGGGCGAGAGCACGTTGCCGGTGACGTCTTCCACCTTGGGCAGGGCGGGATGGTCGCCGTAGACCGAGCTGGAGGAGGCGTACACGAAGGACTTCACCTCGGCCTGGCGGGCGGCGTCGAGGATCTCCATGAAGCCGGCGACGTTGGCCTGGAACGAGACCAGCGGGGTCTTCATCGAGCGGGGCACGGAGCCCAGGGCGGCCTGGTGCAGCACGTAGTCCACGCCCTCGACGACACGGTTGCAGAAGGCACGGTCGCAGATGGTTCCTTCCTCGAACTGCAGGCCGTTCTGCCCTGCGGCTCGGGTGGAGGCCATGATGGCATCGATGTTGGCCTGCTTGCCGGTCGAGAAGTCGTCGATGGCGATCACTGACTGGCCGGCCAGTGCCAGCGATTCGGCCAGGTGAGAGCCGATGAAGCCTGCGGCGCCGGTCACGAGCCAGCGCGCCTTGCGCCCGGCGATCAGGGAGGAAACGTCCATGGGGATTCTGGAATTTATTCTGGGTTTTGCGGAAAGGGTGCCTGCGGCGCGCGTGCGCGCGTGCGCGCGCAGAGGCCGGCGGGAACATGGCTGTACAAAGATAAGCGAGGTGAGGCAAAAGGGTCATCAATGCCCCTACAGCTATTCTAAATTGCTCGAAAAGTTTCAAATCGTTGCGGCCATCTGACAGCCTCCCGGTCATACTTCTCACGTCTTTTTCGGCCGGTGCGATAAGCTGACGGTCAGTGTCTTGTCAGGGTCATCCGAGCCATGCCAACTTCTGCCTTCGCCTCCTTGCTGATTGCCTTCGTTGCGGCAGCGGGCGCCGTGCCGCTGCTGCGCGACATGCTTCGCGACCGGCCCACGGTGCGTTCGGCCGGTGCGGTGGCCATGGCCCTGGGCGTGGTGGTGGCTGCCTTCTATTCCGACCCCTGGCCGGCATCCGACCGGGGGCTGATCTTCGGTGCGGCTGCCCTGGTGCTGGCCGGGCTGGCGCTGGATGCACGACTGGCCGGTTCCGGCGGTGCCACGGTCCGGCGCATCTTCGAGGTGGTGGGCACGCTGGTGGCCGGGGTCTTCCTGTTCGCGTATCTGGAGCACGACCGGGTCACCTGGTCGGTGGGCTTCATGATGCTGGCGGCTGTCAGTCTGCTGCTGCCCATTGCCACCGCGGCCCTGGACCGGCTGCCTTCGGCCACGCCGTCGCTGCCGGCCGGCATGGTGCTGGTGCAGCTTCTGCTCTTGATGTTCTTCGGTGCGGCCAATGCCGACGGCGGCTCGCGCTATTCGCTGTACGCCGAGTTCGCCATCGTGGCGCTGCCCGTGATCGGTGCGTTGCTGGGCTGCCTGGTTTACCTGTCCAGCATGCCGTGGCGCGCTCGGCCCGGCGTCGCCCTGGGCACGGGCGGGCTGCTGGCGCTGGGTTTCATGATCTCCTGGGGCGCGCTGCGGCTGGGTTCCATCACGGCCGAGGTCCGCGGTGGCACCACGGCGCTGCTGTGGCTGGTGGCCGTGCCGGTCTTCGAGTTCGTTCGTGAGTCGGTGGGGCGTCTGGCAGGCCGGATGGCCGCACAGCGCTGGCTGCAACAGCCGGGTTCGGCCGGTTTGCGCCATCTGGTGCAGGCGGTCTGCAATGCCCACTATTCGCCGGCTGCGCTGCTGTCCATCCAGGCCGTGCTGGGTCTGGCAGGCATCGGCCTGTGCAAGCTGGATACCTCGGGCTACTTCCTGACGCTGGCTCTGATGGCGCTGGGCGTGGCCTACATGCTGGTGCCGGTGTATCTCACCTTGCGCCGCCCGGCGGCCTCCTTGGGGCGAGCAGCGTATTCCCAGCACGGCGGCGACCGTGCCTGATATCCTGCTGGCCCGTTGATGGTTTCATCGTGGCTGGCAGCCCCTCCGGGGGCTGCCTGACACGCTTCGGCACATGCGCGCTTTCATCCATTACCTCCGAGTTCGTTTCGCGGTCCTGCCGGTCATCGATGCCCTGGTGCTGGTGGCCGCCATGGTGCTTGGCTACCAGATCCGGTTGCTGAACGAGGACGGCCTGGTCTTCTCCACGCTGCGTGGCCTGGTGTTTGCCGCACTGATGATGCTGACGATGACGGCCTTTGGTCTGTACAGTCGTCAGCAGGATGAGCCCTTCCGGCTGGTGGTGCAGAAGGTGTTCGCGGCGTACCTGGTGACGCTGCTGGGCCAGCTGGCGCTCTTCTATGTCTTCCCCGAATCGGAAGTGGGGCGTGGCGTGTTCGCCATTGCCTCGGTGCTGGGGCTGGTGGGCATTCTGGTGGTGCGCTATCTGGCGTTCCGGCTGGGCTTCCTGCAGCGACGCGGGCGCCGGGTGCTGGTGATGGGCGAGGGGGATGAGGCCGACATGGTGCTGGCCACGCTGGCCGACAGCGTGCATCAGCATGCAGCCCACTTGGTGGCCCAGGTGCCGGTGGACCTGAAGGGCGAGTCGCTGCTGGCGGTGGCCCGTCAGCACAAGGCCACTCACATCGTGGTGGCCGCCCATGAGCGGCGCGGCGGCCACATCCCGCTGGATCAGCTGCTGGCCTGCCGGCTGGCTGGCATCCAGGTGCTGGACTTGCTGAACTTCTACGAGCAGGAGCTGGGATTGATCCGCTTGCAGTACCTGCGTACCGGCTGGCTGGTGTATGGCGACGGCTTTACCCAGGGGCCCACCCGGGCCATCATCAAGCGCCTGTTCGACGTGGCAGTGGCCTCGGCGCTGCTGCTGCTGGCGGCGCCGGTGATGCTGGTGACGGCGGTGGTGATCCTGTTGGAGACCGGACGGCCGGTGTTCTTCCGGCAGGAGCGGGTCTGCGCGCCGGGGCAGTCATTCGACATCCTGAAATTCCGCTCGATGGTGCAGGATGCCGAGAAGGATGGTCCACGCTGGGCCAGCATCGGTGATGATCGCATCACGCGGGTGGGGCGGTTCATCCGGGCCACCCGCATCGACGAATTGCCGCAGCTGATCAATGTGCTGCGCGGTGAGATGAGCTTCGTAGGCCCACGGCCGGAGAGGCCTTACTTTGTCGAGAAACTGAATCAACAGGTACCATATTACGATATTCGGCACTACGTGAAGCCAGGCATCACTGGCTGGGCACAGGTGCGGATGGATTATGGCGCTTCAGTAGAAGAGGCCATGGAAAAGCTGGAATACGATCTTTTTTACGTCAAGAATCACTCGCTGTTTCTCGATTTCATGGTGCTTATCGAGACCATTCAGGTGGTTCTTCGTAAGAAAGGCGCTCGTTGACTCCACAGTTTGGAAGAAAATATGACAACGGTTGCAGTAGTTGGTTTGGGATACGTTGGCCTGCCTCTGGCCATCGAGTTTGGAAAACACTTCGATACGATCGGTTTCGACGTGTCGAAAGCAAAGGTTGCCCGTCTGCAACAGCATAACGACGTGACTGGCGAGGTCGAGCGCGGTGATTTCGATCTGGCCAAGAAGCTGAAGATCACGGACGATCCGAAGCAGCTGGGTCAGGCCGATGTGATCGTCGTGGCCGTGCCGACGCCGATCGATTCGGCACGCCTGCCCGATTTCACGCCGCTGGTTTCGGCCAGCGAGATCGTCGGCGCCAACATGAAGCGTGGCGCGACGGTGGTCTATGAGTCGACCGTCTACCCGGGCGCCACCGAAGAAGTGTGCATCCCGGTGCTGGAGAAGCACTCCGGCATGAAGTGGAAAAAGGACTTCAACGTTGGCTACTCGCCCGAGCGGATCAACCCGGGTGACAAGCAGCACCGCCTGCCCACGATCGTCAAGGTGGTTTCGGGTGACAACCCCGAGACGCTGGAGAAACTGGCCAAGCTGTACGAAACCGTCATCACGGCCGGCGTGCATCGTGCCAGCAGCATCAAGGTGGCCGAGGCTGCCAAGGTGATCGAGAACACCCAGCGCGACCTGAACATCGCGCTGATGAACGAGCTGGCCATCGTGTTCGAGCGCCTGGGCATCGACACGCTGGAAGTGCTGAAGGCCGCCGGTTCCAAGTGGAACTTCCTGCCGTTCCGTCCGGGTCTGGTGGGCGGCCACTGCATCGGCGTGGATCCGTACTATCTGACGCACAAGGCGCAGATGGTGGGCTACCACCCCGAGGTGATCCTGGCCGGCCGCCGCATCAACGACGGCATGGGTCAGTTCATTGCCGAGCAGACGGTGAAGATGCTGGCTCGTCAGGGCCTGCATACCGCTGGCCAGACGGTGATCGTGCTGGGTCTGACCTTCAAGGAGGATGTGCCCGATCTGCGCAACTCCAAGGTCATCGACGTGGTGCGCGAGCTGGAAGCCTACGGCATCAACGTGGTGATCCACGATCCGATCGCCGACAAGGAAGAGGCTCACGAAGAGTACGGTGTCAACCTGGTGGATTGGGACAAGCTGCCCAAGGCCAACGCCATCGTGGCTGCCGTCTCGCACAAGGCATACCAGGAGCAGGGCCTGCCGGCACTGCTCGACAAGCTGGTCGACAAGGGTGTCTTCATTGACGTGAAGAGCGCCTGGGATCCGGCCGAGATCGAGAAGGCTGGCAAGGCAGTCTGGCGCCTGTAAGCAGGACTGCAGGCCGGGCGGTGCAGCCCGGCCGAATCGCCGCAGTGGCCTGACAGCTATCGGAACAGGTATCTGTCGGGCCCCTGGGCAAAGCCCGGGGGACGTGTTGCCGTACAGGCGATGCTTTCCCGAGGGGGGTCTTTCGGGACCGGGGAGCGCTGAATCTCGCAGCACCGAATGGAGCGGCCAAGGTGGCCCATCCGGATGAGGCGGTTCGGCGCTTTTTTTATTGGAATGGTGCGATGGGTGTTTGCTTGATGAATCTGCAAGGGTAGGGCTTGCGATGGAAACCATGGACATTCCGGCAGGCAGTGGCCGCCGGCTGGCTGCGCTGTATCACCCGCCCACGAGTGCCGATCGTGGCCGCGGGGTGTTGATCCTCAATCCGCTGGGGCAGGAGGCGGTTCGTGCGCATCGGCTGCTTCGGGTGTTGGCCGACCGGCTGGCCAGGCTGGGCGTGCATGTGCTGCGCTTCGATTTCCATGGCTGCGGCGATTCGTCAGGCGACGATCTGGACGGCGAGATGAAGGGCTGGCAGCTGGATGCGCTGGCGGCGCATCAGGCACTGCGCCGGCGTTCCGGGGTCGATGCGATCGGCTGGCTGGGCATCCGTCTGGGGTTTGCCGTGGGCTGGCAGGCTGCGGCACGTTTTGCCGGTGGGCGCGATGCACGGTTGACCCTGCTCACCGAAGGGCCGCCCCCTGATCGGCTGATTGGCTGGGATCCGGTGGTGCAGGGGCAGGGTTATCTGGACGTGCTGTGGGAGGACCATCGGGCGGCGCTGCGCCGTGCCTTCAGTCTGCCCACGGTGCCTGATGCGCAATTGCGTCGGCAGAAGGGCGAGGCCGATCTGTCGGAGGCCATGGGCTTTGCGCTGTCGCCGCGACTGGTGCGTCATATCCGGGCGCTGGATACCCAGGACTGGCAGACGGTGCCGGTGGCGCATCTGGCGGCCTTGCAGGCCAATGGGGCTCTGCCCTGGCCCGAGGCGAAGCGGCCGGCATCGCTCACGCTGGTGCCGGTGGATGTGGATTTCGACTGGACA
>CAUVLK010000139.1:0-6714 GCA_963552635.1 uncultured Lautropia sp.
GAATCCTTCCCCGCGGCCCGGGCCAGAATCGGCGCACCCGCCACGCCCAGCGAGGCCAGGACCTGCCCCTCGATGAATCGACGCCGCGACAGCCGGCCGCCTGCTTGCGCGCCCGTCATCGCAGCCTGCTCAGCGGTTGTCTGCATCCCGTCCACACGGGCGCCTTCCATTCCCGCGCATCCTTCGCGTTCATTGAGCCTGTCCATCATCATTCCTCCTGTCCAGTCCCGTATCCGATGCTCACCCGGGCCAACGCAGCCGGCAGCACCTCGGCCATCACCCCGTAATACCCTTCTCCATCCAGCCGTGCCATGGCTCGGCAGAACGGTGCCACCCAGTCCATCTCCACCAGCAGCGCCTGAACCGTCGCCCAACATTCCTGTCGCAGCGCCTGCGCCAAGGCCGCCAGTTGTACGGCCAGGTGATCAGGTGGCTCATGATTTTTCTGTGCAAGCTCCATTCCGAGCGTCTGCAGCAGGTTCTGCATCCGCGCCACCGGGGCATCGTACAACCGGCCACTGCCCTGCCAGGCGCTGGCATAGGGCAGCGCACATCGTTGGGGGAACACGCCTTCAAAGAGGGCCGTGTACCGACGCTGCAGTGCCACCATCACATCTTCTTCCGTCCCTTCGGACAGATGCTGCCCCAGGCGTGCCATCAACGTTTCGTTGCCCAGCACCTCGCCCATCTCGCGCAACAGCATCTGACCGACGACCGAACGCGCTGCATGAACCTGCTCCCTCTGGGGCACATGGATGAACTGCGCAGCCAGCCAGTCGAGCACGTCCGCCAGATCGGCAGCCGCCGGGCGGCTCATCTCGACGGCCTGCACATCCGGTCCGTCATGCCTCTTCAGCAAGCCCGCATCTACTGGTGCATTCATCATTTCCCTCCGTCCCCTGAGCCGGATGTACCGTCGTCGTGCAGGTCCTTCGAGTGGTTCTGCAGGTACGACAGGATCAGGCGATACTGGTCATCGCTGAACGAGGTGAAGCGGCGCATCGACTTCAGCGTGCCAACCCACTGGTTGGCCGTGAAATGCCCCTGCTGCGGCAGCACATGACAGGCCGAACACGCTTTCTGGTAGGCATCCTTGCCATAGGCCCACACGGCTCTCCGGTCGGCATTCATGCCGGTCGCATCCGACCAGACCTCCAGCGTCACCGGCATCCAGCGCTGACCGGTATCGGCATCCTGCTCGGGCTTGCCGCGCACCACCTTGGCCGCAGCCGCGTCATCCAGCACGGCCATCATCACGCGCTGGCCGCGCGCCTGGTAGATCACTGACGGCGTTTCTTCCTCCTGCCAGCCCTTCAGCATCAGCCGCAGCCGATCTCCCTCACGCGCCTTCACCGTCACCTGTGCACCACCCAGCAGTTTCCCCGGAGCGTTGCCCGACTGGCCGATATCCTTCGCATCCAGCCAGACCGCCTTGCTGGTCACCACCGTAGCCGGCTTGCCCACCTCGAAGGTCGAAGCGACCGAAACCGGCAGGCGTGCCGACACCTGGACCATGTCCTTCAGCATCACCACCTCGTCGGTATAGTTCGGTGCCGGCGCATTCGGTGCCGGCTTCGACACGGCCGGCAGGTATTTCAGGTACAGCGCCATGGCGCCAATATCGCCGGCCGACATCTGCGACGTGTTTCGGATCACCTCCGCCATGTCCCCATCCGCCGCCCGGCCGATCGGACTCACGCCCGTGTGCAGGTAGCGCGCCAGCGAAGCGGCCGACCAGAAACCGATGCCGGTTTCGTCAGGCGTGATGTTCGGGAACCAGCCGGTTCCGGTGGTATCGGGCCCGCCGCCGTAGCGGCTCTCGGCCAGCACGTTGCCCATGAAGCCCCGTGACGAATGGCATTCGGCACAGTGCCCAGCCCCCTCCACCAGATATGCGCCACGCTGATAGGCCCTGGCCATGTCGCCGGACAGCTCGGCGGGCACCGGCCCCGGCTGCCACGGCTTGCTATCCAGGAAGGCCAGCCGCCACAGGCCCACACCACGTCGCATGTTGAACGGGAACTTGAGCTGATGCTCCGGCACCGCATCATCCTCGGCCGGCAGCGTCATCATGTAGGCGTACAGATCGCGCACATCCTCAGCTGAAAGCCGCTGGTACGAGGTATAGGGAAACGCCGGGTACAGGTTCTGGCCATCCAGTCCGCCAGGACCCACACCCTCGCGCAACGCCCGGTCGAACTCGGCCAGTGTCCATTTGCCAATGCCACGCTCGGGATGCGGCGAGACATTGGGCATATGGAAGGTGCCGAACTGCGTCTTCAGCACCCGTCCTCCGCCCAGTACGGTGTCCTTGTCCTGGCCTGGCGTGGCATGACAGGTGGCGCAGTCCGAAGCCACGAACACTTCACGCCCGTTCTTCAGGTCCGCCCCTTCCAGCGGCGGCAACTCACGCGCACCATGCAGCGCCGACCACGTCCACGGGGAAGTCAGTACCCCATATCCCGCCGCGCCCAGCACCACCAGGCTGGCTGCCACTTTCCAGATCCCTCTGCCCTGCCGCCCCATTGTTCGGTTCCTCCTGAAATGGATGGCTCCCTGAAAGCAGGTCGAATCGCTATTTGAAATTGATATAGCGCTTCAACCCATCCTTAGGCGAACAACCATCCTGAAGTCACTATAGGCACTGACGAAGCCGCGAAGGCTGCAGGGTTGTGAAAGGGATGTAAACACGCATGCAACCGTCTTGCCGTGCAATCCGGGTTCTGGTCGAATCCATGCCAATAACATCTGCAGGGAAGCCCATGGATCGGCCTGTTGAACGCCCGAAGACGCTGCTGCACCAGGAGAGCAACGCACTCGTGCAGGCCATTCTTCAGCTTGCCCTGGCGCACGGCTTCACCGATCAGACCAGTTCGATGCGCGCTGCCTGGGCCGAAGCGGTCGAGCGGATCAATGACTCCCTGTCGACCTGGTTTACACATGCGCGACCACGCCAGCTTGATGGCCGCAACGACTACCGCGCCGATCCCCGCTTCGAGCGGCTGCGCGAGATCGCCTGGCGCCATTACGAAGCCGGCGTACCCCTGGAGCTGCACCATGGCCTGTTCACCCTGTGCCGCCGGGCCTATCGCCAGCACCTGCAGCAGATCCCGCAGCGCCCGGACGCCGACACCCTGCTGGCCGTCCTGGACGACTTCTTCGATGAAGCCGCCCAGGCCATGCTCGCCCCGTGGGCCATGCGCCCCCCCAGCGAAGCGGCCCTGGCCGAGAACATCCGACGCCTGACCCGCGAGCGGGATCAGTATTTCGGCGTCCTGGAAAGCCTCAGCGGCCCGGTCTTCATCACGACCGAAGAAGGCCGGCTGCAACATGCCAACGACGCTGCACTGCAGTCCTTCCTGGGTCTGTCCGAAGCGGGCGCACTACGCTACCGGCTGGCGCTGCAACACCACCGCGACACGCTGCAGGCCGTGGTCGACGACATCCTGGCCGCAGGCCGACAGGAACTGCACGCCATCTGGCTGGATACGCACGCGGGACGACGCTGCTTCGACATCCGCCTGCGTCCCCTGGAAGACATCGCCTCCAAGCTGGACCGCTGCCTCATCATCCTGATGAACGATGTCACCGGCCACCAGCGGGCCATCGAGCGTGCCCGACAGGCCGAGCACACCATGTCGATGTTCCTGGCCGCCATGAGCCACGAGATTCGCGGTCCATTGCACAGCGTTCTGGGCGCAGCCGAACTGCTGCGCGATGCCAGCCTGGCAGAAGCCGAGTCCCTGCTGGACCTGCTCGGGCTCTCGGCCGGCGCCCTCAACGCCACACTGGAAAACGTGTTGAGCTTCTCGCGCTTTCGCCACCAGGCTCCCCAGCCCCGGCCCACAGCCGTGCCGTTGCGCAAGATGCTGGCGGATCTGGTGCGCACTCAGGACGTGCAGGCCCGGCACCAGGGCGTGCCCCTTCAGCTGCAGCTTTCCGCCGAACTGCCCGAACAGGTCATGCTGGACAGGTCACTGGTGCAGCAGGTGCTGGGCAACCTGGTGCGCAACGCCCTTCGGCACGACGATGGCCAGGGCGTGACGCTAGGCGTGCAGATCGAGGGTTCCGAGCTGGTCTTCATCGTCACCGACCATGGCCCCGGGCTTCCCCCGGACATTCAGGCCCAGCTCACCCGTCCGGCCAGTGCGGCCTCCACCCCGCTACCCGACCCTGTGGACAACAGCCACAGCTCGGGCCTGGGCCTGCTGATCGTCCGGCGCATGACCCAGGCGCTGGGTGGCCGACTGCAACTGCCAGCCGACGCAAACGGTGCCAGCATCGAAGTGCGGCTGCCACTGGTACTGCCCGAAATTGCCACCCCTGACGCGGACAGCCCTGTACACCCGCCGGAAGCCCGCTCCTCGACCAGAGCTGCCTGCTGCTTGATGACGACCCGATCGGCGCACTGGGCACCATCGCCATGCTCGAACGCCTGGTCCGTTCAGTGGACCACGCCACCAGCCTGACCCAGGCCAGCGCCCTGCTGCAGACTCAGCCCGATGTCTACGACTTCTTCATCGTCGACACCCGGCTGCCCGATGGCAGCGGTCTGGACTTCGCCCGCCAGGTCCGCCAGGACCCACGCATGGCCGGCAAGCCGGTGCTGCTGCTGAGCGCCAATACCGAGCAGGTCCGCCAGCAGCCCGAAGCCGGCACGCTCTTTGCAGCTCTGCTGGAAAAGCCCCTCGACGCCACGGCACTGGCCCAGGCGATCCGACGCCACGCCGGCCCCCCACCCAGCAGCCCGGACAAGGAAGACACGCTGTCGATTGCCAATGGCCTGTGGCTGGATACCCCGACGCGGCGATTGCACATCGATGGCCGCATCGAGACGCTCTCGCCCGCCGAGACCCGGCTGCTGGTCTGCCTGGCTGCCGCCATCGGCAAACCCTGCGACCGCACCCGCATCAGCGAGGCCATCTGTGGCCGGGACTGGGTGTACGGCGACCGCACCGTGGACGTGCTGGTCTCCCGTCTGCGCCGACGGCTGCGAGGCAGCGTGGCGCGCATCGTCACCGTGCACGGACTGGGCTACACCCTCACGGTCGGCTGACAGGCAGAAAAGGGAAAGAGATGTAACGGAAGTCGCGCGAGGCAGAGCCGCCATCGCCCCGACGGATTGAACAGGCGAAAAAAAACCCCTGAGCAAATGGATAAGGACTCAGGGGCGGGAGAATGTCGATGGTTGCGGGGGGAGGATTTGAACCTCCGACCTTCGGGTTATGAGCCCGACGAGCTGCCAGACTGCTCCACCCCGCGAAAAGAAGTATAGCCATACTGGATTCCGTTTGCAAGTCTTTCTGCTTGGCCGTAAATTTCACCTCATGAAGTACTGTTCAGAATGCGGCAGTCCCACGCAGATCCTCGTCCCCGAGGGTGACAACCGCCCACGCCAGGTCTGCACCCATTGCCATGCCGTCCATTACGTCAATCCGCGCATCGTGGTCGGAGCCGTCTGCCTGTGGGAAGACCGCATCCTGCTGTGCCGCCGCGCCATCCAGCCCCGCAAGGGCAAATGGACGCTGCCTGCAGGCTTCATGGAAATCGGCGAGACCATGTCGGCCGGTGCCCTGCGCGAGACCCGCGAGGAATCAGGCGCCCGTGCCGAGGTCGACGGCCCGCTCTTTGCCATTCTGGATGTCCCCCATGCCGAGCAGGTCCACGCGTTCTACCGCGCCCGCCTGCTGTCCCCCGAGCTGGACCCGGGCGAAGAAAGCCTCGATGCCCGACTGTTCGACGAGAAGGACATCCCCTGGGACGAGATCGCCTTCAGTACGGTAGAGACCACGCTGCGCTGGTTCCTGGCCGACCGCCGTCTGGGCCGCTTCTCGCTGCACGAGGGCCACATCCCTGCCCCATCGGGCAGACAGCCCACCAATCCGTCCCCGCACCAGAGCGGCAACGCTCAAACATCCTCCGACAAGGGCAAGCACAGCTGATCCCCCGATCGTCTCTTCCTGCCCGGTTCCATCACCGCATTCCCCTCGCCCCTTCAACACCCCGCCACCGATGATTCGCTACTGGGTCGAAGCCGACACCCCGCTGCCCGCCGCCGACCGCGACGTGCCGGGCCATCCCGGGCTCATCGCCCTGGGGGCCGACCTGGGCCCTGACCGGCTGGTGGAGGCCTACACACAGGGGCTGTTCCCCTGGTACAGCGCGGGCCAGCCGGTCCTGTGGTGGTCGCCCGACCCGCGCATGGTCGTCTTCGTCGACGAGTTCTCGCCTTCGCGCTCGCTGCGGCGGCTGCTGGCACGCCTGGCCGCCAGCGGTCATCCCGGTCCCACACCCTCCGTCTCCCCGCGTGCCCCCCAGGCCACCCCAACGCAAGACAGCACTGCCGCCGCTGCCACGCCCCGCTGGCAGATCACGCTCGACACGGCCTTTGCCGAGGTGATGCAGGCCTGCGCTGAGCCCCGTCCTGGCCAGGACGGCACCTGGATCACCCCCGCCATCCAGGCTGCCTACACGGCCCTGCACCAGCGGGGCCTGGCCCATTCCCTGGAAGTCCGTGAAGACGGCCAGCTCATCGCTGGCCTCTATGGCGTCTCCATCGGCCGCATGTTCTTCGGCGAGTCCATGTTCACCCGTCGGCCCAACGCCTCCAAGTGCGCCTTCGCCACACTCATGCACCTGCTGGCCACCCACGGTCTTCCCCTGGTCGACTGCCAGCAGTCCACCCGGCACCTGGGCAGCCTGGGCGGGCGAGAC
>CAUVLK010000140.1:0-6705 GCA_963552635.1 uncultured Lautropia sp.
CCATCACGCCGGGAACCTTGCGCTGCAGCCACAGCTTCTGCTCGGGCAGGATGGCCAGTGCCTCGGGGACAGCCAGCCAGGGCAGGCTGAAGCCGCGTGCATGTAGCGCCTGCTGCACCCGGAAGCCGTGACGGTCGGCACCTTTGAAGCGCAGCTTGCCCAGCAGGACCTGCTCCTGGGCATCGGAGCCCGATGACGGGCGCAGCCGGTACTCCAGCAGGGCCCGGCGGCCGGCCTTGTGGCGCAGCACCTGCACTGGCTGCAGCGTCCAGGCATCAGGGCGCAGATGCAGGGCATCCAGCAGCAGCGGCTGCATCAGGGCCACGTCGGTCTGGGGCCAGGTGGCGGGGTCGTCCGATGATGCCGAGGGCGCTGCGGAAGATGCGGATGGCGTTTCTGAAGCCACCGTGTGCGTGTTTGTCTGTGTGTCCTTTGCGGTGGTCGCGCCCTGTGGGGCCGGCTCGCCATGCCCCCCGGCCGCTGCAGGACGTTCCTGCGAGGCTTCAGCCTGCACACCGGTGCGGCCAACGGGCGGGGCGATCGGCTGCAGCCGGCCGGCCAGGTGCTGGGCCACCTGCAGGATCTGCTGCATCAGTGTCGGCCAGTCGGCACGACGACGGCGGAATCCCTCGGGCATCATGCGCAGCAGGTGGGCCACCGTGTGCCAGCCGGCGCGTTTGCGGTCCTCGAAGGAGAGGATCCGGCCATGGCCTTCCAGCAGGGCCTCGCGTGCCGCTTCCAGCAGCTCCAGACTTTCCTGAACGGGGCGTGAGGTGCTGTCGATGGAGGGCGCAGCGGTGAATGCGGGCTGATTCCAGTCCGGTTCGGCCGTGCTGTCGTCTGCTGACAGCGGGTCCAGCGGGATGAAGGGACGGTGGCGCTGCAGGTGCTGCACGACGAGCCGGGCCAGCAGCGAGCCGAAGTCGGCCATCGGGTCGCCCCAGGCAGCACTGTCCCAGTCGATGATGAGGATCTGGCCCAGGTCGTTGCGCACCAGCTGTTCCAACGACATGTCGCCGTGGGTGATGCGCGGCTGCCAGATGCCCTGTTGCAGGGCCGGGATGGTCCGGGCGCAGAGGGTACGGATCTCGTCGGCCAGGTCGGGCTGCAGGTAGGCCAGGGTGGTGCAGGCCTGCTGCAGCGCGTCGATGTCGTGTGCGGTGTGGCGCTGGACGGGATGCGGGGCGCTTGTCTGATGCAGGTTTGACAGCAGCTGGCCCACGTCGGTCAGCAGGGACAGATCGGCCGCCTCGATGGCAAAGCGGCGAGCCGTTGCCGATGGGGCGGCGTCGGCGACCGACAGTGGATCCGGGGTGATGACAGGCAGTTCGGCGGCAAACAGCCGGTCCAGGCTCTGGCCGGCCAGCCAGGGCAGCACCAGACAATGCCGGGCTGCATCCACGGCCAGCAGGGGCGTGGACTGGACGGTCTGGGCCAATTGGGCACCGGCCAGTGTGGCCTCGAAGTCGTGCTCGATGCAGGCGCGCAGCAGGCCGCGGGGCCGACCGTCCTGCTGCAGCCGCATCACCAGTCGCCGTTCGGGCTTGTAGCGCAGCACCTGACCGAACAGGCGGCTGTCGTACAGGGCGGCGGGGGCATCCTGCAGCAGGCCTGTCGTGCCGTGGGGCGCCGGCCAGGGGCGGAAGTCGTCCGGCAGCGAATGATGGCCGGTGAGCATGTCGGGATCGTGCAGCAGGCTCGCCAGGGCCGTGATGCGTCGGTCATGAACGGCACTGGCCAGCAGCAGGTGCCAGGCAGGCAGCACATGCGCCGAGAATCGGCCGTCGCGGGCACTGCGCTTCAGCAGGCGTCGCGACTGATACGGCCAGGCGGTGCTGTCGCGGGGCAGCACGCGGGCAAAGGCGTGCTGCGAGCGGCCCAGCACATCGAAGACCCGCAGCCCGGCCAGGCAGCCTGTACCGGGCTTGTAGCGCAGGTAATCAATGCGGATGCGGGAGATGTCGGCTGCCGGCAGCTGCAGCTGCACCACGTCCAGCAGCGCCTGCTCGTCCAGCAGCAGCGACAGGCCGGGCATGTCGGGTTCCTGCCCAAGCAGGGCCTGTTCGGTCTCGATCTTCATGCATCGCTCCCGGTGTCGGCCAGCGCGGCCTTGGCCTGCAGGTCGCCCACGGCCTGACGGTGTATCTGCCACAGGGCTGCGTAGGGGCCGTCGTTCTTCAGCAGCTCTTCGTGGGTGCCGGATTCGGCGATGCCGCCCTGATCCACGTAGACGATGCGGTCGGCCTGCGATGCCAGGTCCAGATCGTGGGTGATCATCAGCGCCGTGCGCCTGTCGATGAGGCGGGTGATGGCGTGGCGCACCACGGCCTCGCTGGCGCGATCCAGGCCGGTGGTGGGCTCGTCCAGCACCACGATGGGGCAGCGGCGCAGGGCCAGCCGGGCGATGGCCAGACGCTGGCGCTGGCCGCCCGACAGCGTGGCGCCGCGCTCGCCGATCACCGTGTCATAGCCCTCGGGCAGCACCGTGATGAAGTCGTGCGCATTGGCCAGCTTGGCCGCCTCGATGATCTCGGCATCGCTGACCTTGCGGCCGGCGGCGCAGGCCAGGTTGTCGCGGATGCTGGCGGCAAACATCAGCGCGTCCTGCGGCAGCAGGCCGATCTGGCGGCGCACGCTGGCCGTCTTCCATTCGCGGATGTCGTGGCCGTCGATCTCGATGCGGCCTTCCTGCGGATCGTAGAGGCGCAGCAGCAGCACCGACAGCGTGGACTTGCCGATGCCCGAGGGGCCCACGACCGCAACGTGCTTGCCGGCATCCAGCTGCAGGTCCAGTCCCTTGAAGACGGGGCGTGCACCGTCTTCATAGGCAAAGTGCAGGTTGCGGAAGGCGAGCTGGCCGCGGAAGGCCGGGGCGGACCGTGCATCGGGGCGGTCGGCGATGTCGGGCGATTCCTCCAGTATGTCGGAGATGCGCTCGGCCGAGGCCAGGGCCTTGGACAGTCGTCCGGCGTACTTGGCGTACTCGCGCACCGGGCGCATGGAGTTTTTCAGGTACGAGATGAACACCAGCAGATCGCCAGCGGTGAGCGAGCCGGCGATCACCTGCAGCGCACCCTGCCACAGCACCAGGGCCGTGGCGCAGGCCACCAGCAGGTCGATGGAGCGCTCCAGGCCGGCCGAGAGCCGCTTGGTGTTCATGTCGGCGTTGGCGGCCTGGCCGTCATTGCCGCGGAACATGCGCGAGAAGCCTTCCTCCAGCGCCAGCGACTGCACGGTGCGGATGGCCGACATCGATTCGGTTGCCGTGGCGGCCAGCGATCCTTCACGGGTGCGCTGACGACGGCTGGCCTCGTGGATGAGCCGACTGCTGCGCTTGGCCGACAGCCACATCACCGGCAGCGGGATGAGCGAGATCAGCGCCAGCTGCCAGTTCAGCACGAACATCACCCCGAACATGCCCACCAGGATGAAGACGTTGGCCATCATCGGCAGCAGGGCCGAGACCGTCACCTCGCGTAGCTGGCCCACGTCGTTGACCAGGCGCAGCGCCAGGTCACCGCTGCGCTGGCGCTGATGGAAGGCCAGCGACAGGCGCAGCAGCCGGTTGTAGAGCACGTTGCGGACCTTGCTGAGCACTTCGTTGCCGATGCGTGCGAAGCCCACGGTGGAGAGAAAGCCGGCCAGTGCCCGCAGGGCGGCAAAGGCCACCACCGCCACGGCCGAGATCCAGACGATTTCCATCGTCTCCAGGCTGCCCAGCCACTGGCCCAGTGCCTTGTAGCCGTTCTTCGGGTCACCCAGCACGTGGTCCACCACGAAGGCCAGCGGCCAGGGTTCGGCCAGCCGCATCAGGGTGCTGAGCAGCAGGGCCGTCAGCGAGCCGGCCAGCAGTGGCCCCTGTCCCTTCATGAAGGGACGGAAGCGTTTCAGGACGCGGCGGATGGGGCTGCCGGTGGGGCGTGTGTCTTTCTGGGGCACGGGAAAAAGGGCTCCTCTTGCGGCGGGCTTGAACGTGGGCAATCCGGGGACGGTCGATCAGATCACGGGGCTGTCCGGCATGGCGGCAGCATCGGCCATGGCCAGAATGCGCGCGGTGACGGCATCCCAGCTGTGCTCGGCCACGATGCGCTGGCGGCCGCGGCGCCCCATGGACAGGCGCAGCGCCGGATCCTGCACCAGGGTGGCCAGTGCATCGGCAAAGGCATCCGGATCTCCCGGGGGCACCAGCAGGCCGTCGACGTCCTGCAGCACCACGGTGGCCAGGTGGCCCACGCGGGTGGTCACCACCGGCAGTTCGGCAGCCAGGTACTCGTAGATCTTCAGGGGCGAGAAATAGAAGTTGTCCTGGGCCGGGTAGGGGGCCGTGGCAATGTCCATCTGCGCCAGCAGTCCCGGAACCTCATGCGCCTGCACGGCGCCAGTGAAGCGGCAGTGCTGCAGCAGGCCAAGGGCCGTGAGCGACGACTCCATGTCGGTGCGGCCGGGGCCGTCCCCCACCACCAGCAGCCGGGTCTGCGGGAAGCGCCGGTGCAGGCGTGCGAAGGCCTCTACCAGCAGCGGCAGGCCATGCCAGGGTTTCAGCGTGCCCAAAAAGCCGATGACGACCGGGGTTTCATTGCTGATGTCCGCATGGCGCGCGGCCCGCAGCTCGGCGCTGTCGGCACTGGAGGATGGATCCACGCCATTGGCCACCACATGCACCCGTCCCTTCGTGCCGGGCCAGGTGTGCAGGTAGTCGGCCACGCCGGGCGAGACGGCCAGAATGGCGCTGGCCTGCGAGAAGGCCGACTGCGCCACGGCGCGCGCCTCGTCTTCCAGCACCAGCTGGCGATGGGTGCGCTGCTCCTCGATGAGCGGCGCGTTCACTTCCAGAATGCCCGGGATGCCGTGTTTGCGGGCCCAGCGCATGCCCACGTCGCTCCAGAGCGAGTAGCGCTCGTAGACCATGTCGTAGGGGGCGTGCGCGTCGAGCCGCTCGGCAATGTGGTCCCGTGCCTCCAGGGCAGCATGCGCGCGCTTGGTCGGGTCACCCTGCGGGATTTCCGGCAGGTGGACGCAGGCAACGTTCTCCAGCCCGGGCGGCACCGGGCCGTCGAAGCGGGTGGCAAACAGCGTGACGCGATGGCCGGCCTTCAGGGCGGCACGCACCACCGACTGCACGTGGATCGAGGCTCCCTTGGTACCGAAGACCGGGATGCCGGCATCGGCGCAGACGTAGGCGATGTGTTTCTTCATGGAGGCTCCGGAAATGTTCATTCGACGGCGTTGGGCCGGTGTTCGGCGTGCCGGTCATCCACGGCCTGGATGCTCTGGGCGAACAGGTCGCGCAGTCGGGCCGTGTTGCGGTGCACGTCGTACTCGCTCTCGATGAGGGCACGAGCATTGTCGGCCAGCAGGCGAGCCATGGTGGGATTGCCCAGCATCTCGGCAATGGCGTCGGCCAGCGCCTTGGTATCGTTGGGGGGCACGCACAGGCCGGTCTCGTGGTCACGGATCAGCTCGGGAATGCCCACGACCTGCGTGGAGATGCAGGGTGTGCCCAGCGCCATGCCTTCCACCAGGATGGTGGGCAGACCGTCGCGGTCGCCGCCTTCGCTGATGACGGAGGGCGCCACCAGCACGGCGGCCCCTTTCAGGAAGGCCGAGACCTCGGTCAGCGGTCGCACGCCCGCCAGCTGCACGCGGTCGGTCAGCTTCAGGTCCTCGATCTGCTTCTGGAGCAGCGGCCGCATCGGACCGTCGCCCACCAGCGTGCAGCGGCAGTCGATGCCCCGGTCGCGCAGCAGGCCGATGGCCTCGATGAGGAACGGGAAGCCTTTCTTCTCGACCAGGCGACCCACGGCCACCACGTGCGAAGGCCGATTGATGGGCGGATGGTACGGGAACGCCGACAGGTCCAGACCGTTGTAGATGCGGTGGGTGCGATCGGTGGGCGCGCCGAAGTGGGTGCGCAGGTAATCCACGTTGTAGTCCGATACCGTGATGGTGAAGGCGGCATCGCGGATCTTCAGATCCAGCTGTACCGGTTCCTCGTACTGGTGGTAGATGTCCTTGGCGTGGGCGGTGAAGCTGTAATGGATGCCGGCAAAGGCCGCGGCCAGCCGGGCCACGGTGGCGGCCTGGGTGCCGAAGTGGGCATGCAGGTGGCGGATGCCCTTGCTCTGCGCCTGCATGGCCAGCAGCACGGCCTGGCCGACCGTCACCCAGTCATGGTCATCGGCCAGATGGGCCAGACGGCGGAACTCGGGCAGGGCCTTGCGGGCCTGCACCAGCAGCTGCCAGTACAGTTCCGTGTCGTGGAACTGATGGCGGATGCGGTGCACCGGCGCCCGCACGCGCGAGATGGCTTCCTGGAAGTGGGTCTCGCTGACCGGGCCCAGCGCAAAGATGTCGACCTGCACGCCGGCCTTTTCCAGCGCCAGGATCTCGTTGACGACGAAGGTTTCCGAAAAGCGCGGATAGCGCTTGAGCACGTAGCCGACGGCAATGGGAGAACGGGGCTCGGACATGGGAGGTTCCTGAAAGAGAGAAGAAGCCGTTGAAGAAGGGAGTCAGGCCGCGGAAGGCACCTGGGCCACCGGACTGGACGTGCCCAGCAGCTGGCCAGCCAGCTCGGCCACGCGCCGCAGTCCGCCAAAGTCCAGCGCCTGCAGGGCGCTGACGGCCGGGGCCGGGTTGGCGGCTTCGGCCAGCCAGGCGCCCACGCGGGCCGGATCCAGCTCGTCGGGGTGCAGACAGCCCACC
>CAUVLK010000141.1:0-6696 GCA_963552635.1 uncultured Lautropia sp.
CCGCTATTGACAGCAAATGTCGCCTTGTCCTGCATTCCGTTCCGTGGCGCGCCGGCTCGCGGGACTTGTTCAGAGAATCCCTTGTACTGGATGTGGATTTTGTATCAGTCTATCTGGTTTGGTTTCAGAGCGTGAAGCATCCCCGAGAAGGCGATGGGGAATCCCGTTTGTCCCTCACCCGATCCCCAGCTCCCGCCAGATGGCATCCACCCGTTTCTTCACGCTGGACGGCATGGTGATGGGGGTGCCCCATTCGCGGGTGGTCTCGCCGGGCCACTTGTTGGTGGCGTCGATGCCCATCTTCGAGCCCAGGCCGCTGACGGGTGAGGCGAAGTCCAGGTAGTCGATGGGCGTGTTCTCGACGAGGGTCAGGTCGCGGGCCGGGTCGACGCGGGTGGTCATGGCCCAGATGACTTCCTGCCAGTTGCGGATGTCCACGTCGTCGTCCACCACGATGATGAACTTGGTGTACATGAACTGGCGCAGGAAGCTCCAGATGCCGAACATGACGCGCTTGGCGTGGCCGGCGTAGGCCTTCTTCATGGACACGACCGCCAGCCGGTACGAGCAGCCCTCGGGTGGCAGGTAGAAGTCCACGATCTCGGGGAACTGCCGGGTGAGCAGCGGCACGAACACTTCGTTCAGGGCCACGCCCAGCACGGCCGGCTCGTCGGGCGGCTTGCCGGTGTAGGTGGAGTGGTAGATGGCGTTCCGGCGGTGGGTGATGCGGTCGATGGTGAAGACGGGGAACCAGTCCTTCTCGTTGTAGTAGCCGGTGTGGTCGCCGTAGGGGCCTTCCAGGGCCATTTCATAGCCGGTGAGCGCGGCGGGCGGCAGCGGCCCCTGCCAGCCCAGGCGGCGGGCGTGGGCCAGGGTCTTCTCGCCGTCGGGGTCGGGGTAGAGGTGGCCTTCCAGCACGATCTCGGCGGTGGCGGGCACGTTCAGTTCGGTGTCGGGCACGCGGACCAGTTCGGTGCGGGCGCCGCGCAGCAGGCCGGCGAACTGGTATTCGGACAGCGAGTCGGGCACCGGGGTGACGGCGCCCAGGATGGTGGCCGGGTCGGCGCCCAGCACGGTGGCCACGGGGAAGGGGGTGCCGGGGAACTGCCGGCGGTGCTCCTGGAAGTCCAGCGCGCCGCCCCGGTGGGCCAGCCAGCGCATGATGGTCTTGTTGCGGCCGATGACCTGCTGGCGGTAGATGCCCAGGTTCTGGCGCGGCTTGCCGGGGCCACGCGTCACCACCAGGCCCCAGGTGATCAGCGGGGCGGCGTCGCCCGGCCAGCAGTGCTGGATGGGCAGGGCGTCCAGGTTCACGCCGTCGGCGGGAATCTCGACCTCGCGGCAGGGGCCGCTGGCACTCATCTTGGGCGCCATGTTCATGACCTGGCGCAGGACGGGGAACTTCTCCCAGGCGTCCTTCAGGCCGCGCGGCGGCTCGGGCTCCTTCAGGTAGGCCAGAAGGCGACCTACCTCACGCAGGGCGGCCACGGAATCTTCGCCCATGCCCAGGGCCACCCGCTCCGGGGTGCCGAAGAGGTTGGTGAGCACCGGGAAGCGCCAGCGTCGGCCGTCGGCCTCGGGGTTGCGGAACAGCAGCGCCGGGCCGCCCTGGCGCAGCACCCGATCGGAGATTTCGGTCATTTCCAGGATGGGCGAGACCGACACGTCGATGTGGCGCAGCTGGTCGCGGCCTTCCAGGTACTGCAGGAACTCCCGCAGGTCGGCATAACGTAGGGGCATGGTTCGATCCTTTGTCGTTGCCTGCATTGTGTCACGCTGTGTCGACAGGTGGCTGCGGAAGGCCCTGACGCCGATGGCAAGGGGGGGTGAGGCGTCAGGAATGGGGAGTGTCGACAGACTTTGCGCAAGGTCAAATTGCACGTCTGATGCGTGTTGGCAGCGGAAAGGCTGTTAAAATGCGCAGTGATTGTTGCCAAAATGTTGTTTTTTACAAGTCAGGGTTTGCCGCCGGGCGGTATTCCCCTGCCTTTCGCGGGTATTTTCTTGGGTTCTTGCCCCGTGCTGCCTCTTGCCGGCAGGGCGTCCCGTCGGGGGCGTTCTGCCTGAATGGCAGCGCCGGGCCTGCAGCCCCTGCTGTCCGCGCACCCATCCTGTTGTCCATGCAGTGCCCACTGAACCAGGAGCCTTCGCCATGTCAGCCTCGCCTGCCGTTCCCCTTGCCGCCTCCGCGCGGACGAACCCGTCTTCGTCCGCACGTCACGGGTCGGGTCGTTCCGTGGCCGGGCGTCTGTGGATGGCCATGCTGGCAGGTTCGGCCCTGATGTTCGGCGCGGTCCCCTCGCTGGCCGAGGCCGATGAGCCGGCCCCGGTGGTCGAGCGCACGCGTCCGGCCGAGCGCAGCGAGTCCAGTGGCGGCAGCCGTGAGGTGGTGTCGGCGGCTGCCGAGGTACGGGCACCGGTCGAGATCCGCGAAGCCCAGCCGTCGGGTGCCGTGGGGGACAGCGCTGCGGTCAATGTTTCGGCGTCGGATGACGCCGGCCGCATTCATCGCACAGCCCAAGGTACGCGCAGCGCCACGAAGGCGGCGCAGAAACCCGCCAGTCGTGCATCTGCGGGACGCATGGCCGTGGGGGCGGATGAGCGCCGTTCCTCTTCCCGGAATGCCGTGCGCGCGCAGCGCAGCAAGCGGCTGATGCGTCCGACCACCCGCAGTGGCCTGCGCAAGATCGCGGCCACCGGCACGGATGCCGATACCTCGCGCGAGAGCCCGTCGGTTCGCCTCACGCGCGCCGAGCGCGGCGTGGTGCAGCACATCGCCCGCAAGTACCGCGTGAGCGCAAGTTCCGTCGAGCAGTACATGGGCTATGCCCGCCAGTCGGGCAAGACCTACAACGTCGATCCCTATCTCATCATGGCCGTCATGGCCACCGAGTCCAGCTTCAATCCCCGGGCGCAAAGCCGCGTGGGCGCCCAGGGGCTCATGCAGGTGCATACCCGCATGCACAAGAAGCGCTTCAAGCCCTATGGCAGCACGGACACGGTCTGGGAGCCCAAGGTCAACATCCAGGTGGGCAGCAGCATCCTGTCCGACTACCTGAAGCGCTACGGCGGCAGTGAGCGCCGGGCCCTGAAGGCCTACGTGGGGGCCGCCCGCATGTCGCACGACGGCGGCTATGGCAACAAGGTGCTGCGTCGCCGTGACGAGTTTGTCTCGGTGTCGGTGGCGGCGGGCAACAACGCCACCTCGCAGGCCATGGCATCGCAGGCCGATGGCGGCCGCAAGTCTGTCGACCTCTGATGCCGCAGAGCGCCTGGCCCGGCTGGTGCAGCGTCTGCGCCGGCTGGTTCGGGGCGAGCTGATTCTGGCGGGCGGCCATGCCCGCCTGCAGCCGCAGGATGAAACCGATGTGGCCACGGCGCTGGAGCTGGCGCGAGAGCTGGCCGTGCCGGTCAGCTTCGGGGCCGCGATCGAGGGGCTTCCTGCCGTGTCCGCAGGCCAAGCGGATTCGTCACGACGCGGTCTGCCCAGCCTGCAGATCGATGCTTCTGCCCATCTCACCCGCGCTGCCCGCTTCGACGGTACACGCGGCATGATCGAGGTTCAGCCCGGTGTGCGGCTGGCCGATCTGAACCGTCTGCTGCAGCCGCATGGCTGGTGGCTGCCCATCGAGACGCATCCGGAATCCGGGGCCACCCTGGGAGGCCTGGCGGGTCTGGACGCCGCTGCCGCGGCACTGGCCTGGGGCACGCTGGCCGACCGGCTGCTGGGCATTGATGCCATTCTGGATGATGGCACCCGACAGCTGTTTGGCCCGTTCGGCGAGCGCTCTTCCGTCAGCCTGAACAGCGGCCGGGCAGGGCAGCTGGTCTCCTCCCTGTTCGGCATTGCGGCCAGCGTTCAGGCCGACATGGCCCGTCACTGGCCACCTGGCCAGCGCGTGCCGGACGGCTATCTGCTGGATGCTTTCCACCCGCGTCCGCAGCGTCCCTACACGCCTGATGGATCGGTGAATCTGGCGCATCTGCTGGCCGGATCGGCCGGCACGCTGGCCTGGTCGGCGCGGCTGCATCTGCGCCTGCTGCGCCGTCCGGCGGTCTCGCGCTGGGCTCTGTTCCTGCAACCGTCGGCAGCGGCTGCGCTGGCCCATGCGCGGGCCGTGCTGGCCTTGCAGCCCTCGGCCGCGCTGTTGCTGGATGCCGCGGATCTGCGACGCCTCGCTGGTTCGCGCCATCCGGACGATCAGGCCCTGTGCCGTTTGGCCGGTAGCGGACAAGGCATGTCGGGGCGCCCGGCCGGCCCGCAGCAGGGAGAGGCCGGGCCGGCCGCCTGGCTGCTGCGTTTCTCGGGCGAGGCGGATGCCGATGTCCAGGCTGCCCACCGGCGTCTGGCGGCCTTGCTCGAACCCCGACGGCAGGATGGCGCCACGGGTCTGGTGCTGCAGGCCGGCGGCGGGCTGCAATCGCATGGCCGTGCAGTGGCAGGGGAAGTGCAGCCCGTCTGGCAGGCGCTGCTGGGTGAGCGGGTTTCACCGACGATCCCCCCTTCGGCCTGCATCATTCCGCTGCCGCCGCAGGATCCTGTCACCCTGGTCGGGCTGGTCGCGGCCCTGGATGAACGCCTGGCCTCGCAGGGCGTGCAGCCGTCATGGCGTGGGCAGGTGGCCGCTGGCGAGCTGCAGCTGGTGGTGCCGGAAGGGGCGGGGCCGCTGGCCCGCCAGGTACTGTCGGCTACCTTGCCGCCGCGCTGGACCCCGGCGCTTCGGCAGGCCTTTGCCGAGGTGCGCAGGCAGTTTGACCCAACGGGGATCCTGCTGGGTGGGCTGATGACAGCCCGTCATTAATGGCACGTCGTTCGCAAGGGAAATGAATCCACGCTGATGGCGTGGTGGGCACAATGGTCCCCTGATTGCGCAGGTGCGGCCGGGAGCCTGCATCTTTCCGGATCATCAAGGTGCCAGGGTGGGGCAGGCCAGTGGGCCGCACACCGCCCGGTTCCCAAGGAGACCACCATGAGCAAGACCACCATCATCTACGCCCACCCGTACGAGAAAAGCTTCAACCATGCCATTCTGGAGCGGGTTCAGGCGCTGCTGGACGCCAAGGGACAGGAATATCGGCTCATCGACCTGTATGCCGATGGCTTCAACCCTGTCTACACGAAGGAGGAGCTGGCTCTCTTCCGCGAAGGCAAGGCGCTGGATCCGCTGGTGCTGCAATACCAGCAGGCGCTCAAGGACAGCAGGCGCCTGATCTTCATCTTTCCCATCTGGTGGGCCGACATGCCGGCCATCGTCAAGGGGTTCCTGGACAAGGTGCTGCTGCGGACCTTCGCCTACATGGAGAACCGGGTTGGCATCCTGGAAGGACGGCTGGACATTGATGAGGCGCTGGTCATCAGCACCTCCACAGCCCCCACTTTCTACCTGAAGTTCGTCTGCGGCAATTTCATCACCAAGGCGATGCTGGGCCACACGATGAAGGGCGTGGGCGCCCGTCGTCGCCGCTGGGTGAACTGCGGCAAGGCCAACCTGATCACGGACGAGAAGCGCAAGGCGTTTCTGGAGGGGCTTGAGCGCTACATCTGACGCGTCCAGGAACAAGAGCGGCAGGTGCCGTCGGCGGCGACTGCTTCCTTTTTATGCCCCGAGATCCCGAACCTGCCCGGGCGCATCCGCCCGCAACTGCCAGAAGATCGCCGCCGATCCCACCGTCAGCGCCCCGACCGCCATGAAGGCCGCGCGGAAGGCGGGCAGCTCGTTGCCACCGGGGCGGATGTCCAGCCAGCCGCTGAAGGCGTGCAGCAGCGCCGAGGCGCAGGTGATGCCCAGGCTCAGGCCCAGCATCTGCACCATCGAGAACAGGCTGTTGCCGCTGGCGGCGTGGGCGGCGTCCAGGTCCTTCAGCGTCACGGTGTTCATGGCCGAGAACTGGGTGGAGCTGACGGCGCCGAAGAAGGCCAGCTGGGTGGTGCGCAGCCACAGCGGCTGGTCGGGCGTCATCAGGGCGAAGGCGGCGATCAGCACGCCCAGCAGCACGGTGTTGACCAGCAGCACCCGTCGGTAGCCGTAGCGGCTCACGATGTCGGAGACAGCGCGCTTGGCGCCGATGCTGGCCAACGTCACCGGCAGCAGCATCATGCCGGCCTCGGCTGGCGAGAATCCCATGGCTAGCTGTAGTAGCAGCGGCAGCAAGTAGGGCATGGCGCCCGAGCCGATGCGTGCGAACAGGTTGCCCAGGATGCCCACGCGGTAGCTGGGCACGGTAAAGAGCGCCGGTGGAAACAGCGGGGCGGGGTGCCGCATGGCGTGCAGCCAGTAGGCCGTCAGCGCCGCCAGTCCGGCCACCATCAGCAGCACCACCAGCGTGCTGGCCCAGCCCAGGCCGCCCAGTCCGTCCAGCGCCAGCGAGATGGCGATCATGGCCAGCACCAGCATGGCGTAGCCGGCCAGGTCGAAGCGGCCGGCGTCAGTGCGCTTGAGGTTGGGCATGTAGCGCATCGTGGCCAATGCACCCACCAGGCCCACGGGCAGGTTGATGAGGAAGATCCAGTGCCACGAAGCGGTCTCCACCAGCCAGCCGCCCAGCGTCGGCCCGATCAGCGGGCCGATGAGCCCCGGGATGGCCACGAAGCTCATGGCCGACAGCAGTTCCTCGCGCGGGAAGTGCTGCAGGATCACCAGCCGGCCCACCGGCAGCAGCACGGCGGCACCCAGCCCCTGCAGCACCCGGGCAGCG
>CAUVLK010000142.1:0-6672 GCA_963552635.1 uncultured Lautropia sp.
GTTGGGGCTGTCCCGCCAGCAGGTCTCCAGCGCCGCGCTGCGCACCTGCGAAGAGCTGCAACACGCCGGCTACAGCGCCTACATCGTGGGCGGTGGCGTGCGCGACCTGCTGCTGGGCCGCACGCCGAAGGACTTCGACGTGGCCACCGACGCCTCGCCCGAAGCGGTGCAGTCGCTCTTTCGGCGTGCGCGCATCATCGGCCGGCGCTTTCGCATCGTTCACGTGATGTTCGGGCGCGAGACCATCGAGGTCACCACCTTCCGCGCGGCCCATACCAACGGCCAGACCGACGCCCATGGACGGATGCTGAACGACAACGTGTTCGGCACCCGCGAAGAAGACGCCTACCGACGCGATTTCACCGTCAACGCCCTCTATTACGACCCGATCGCCGAGACGCTGATCGATCCGATGGGCGGGGTGGACGATCTGTCGGCCCGGCTGCTGCGCATGATCGGCGACCCCGCCACCCGCTACCGCGAGGATCCGGTTCGGATGCTGCGCACCGTGCGCTTTGCCGCCAAGCTGGACTTCCAGGTCGATCCGCCCACGCTCCAGCCCATCCGCACACTGGCCCCGCTGCTGGAGAACGTGCCACCGGCACGGCTGTTCGACGAGGTGATGAAGCTGCTGGAAAGCGGCCATGGCCTGGCCTGCCTGCAGCGGCTGCGCCAGGAGGGGCTTCACCACGGCCTCCTACCGCTGCTGGACACGCTCTTCGAGACCGACGAAGCCTTCATCACCGAGGCGCTGACCCGCACCGACACCCGTGTGCGGCAGGGCAAGTCGGTATCGCCCAGCTTCCTGTTCGCCTCGCTGCTGTGGCCACAGGTGCGGGTGCGCTGGCAGCAGCTGCATGCCCAGGGCGAACACCTGGTGCCGGCGCTGGATCAGGCCATCTCGGAAGTGCTGGACGAACAGGGCACGAAGCTGGCCCTGCACCGGCGCTACCAGGCCGACATGCGCGAGATCTGGATGATGCAGCCCCGGCTGGAGAAACGGGGCCGGCAAGCGTTCACGCTGGTGACGCAGCTGCGTTTTCGTGCCAGCTACGACTTCCTGCTGCTGCGCTGCACCTCGAACGAGGTCGATCCTGCACTGGGCGACTGGTGGACGGAGTTCATCGACGCGGACTCCTCACGGCGTGAACAGCTGGTGCAGGAAAGCCTGGGCAGCACCGGCAAGTCGGGGCGCAACACCCGCAAGCGCCGGCGGCGGCGCAAGAGTGCTTCGGCCGATAACGGCGCGCCGGCCGAGGGCCATGGCGGCACCGGCGAGGCCCCCGAGGCCGCCTGATCATGACGACGGGAAACGGGACGAAGGCCCGTGCGGCCTGGATCGGTCTGGGAGCCAACCTGCCCAGCCGCATCGGTGGCCCGAAGGAAACGCTGGCCGCCGCGCGTGCACGCATTGAAGAGCTGCCCGAAACGCGGGTGACGGCCGTTTCCAGCCTGTACGAGAGCGCACCGGTGGACGCAGGCGGCCCCCCCTTCATCAACCAGGTGCTGCGGGTGGAGACCACCCTGCCCGCCCTGTCGCTGCTGGAGGGGCTGCAGGCCATCGAGCTGGCCTTCGGGCGTGAACGGCCGTTTCGCAACGCCCCCCGCACGCTGGATCTGGACCTGCTGCTGATGGCCGGTGAAACGCGCACGGACGCCGTGCTGACGCTGCCACATCCTCGTCTGCACGAACGGCTGTTCGTGCTGATGCCGCTGACCGAGATCGACGCCGACCTGCACGTGCCCGGCCTGGGCACGGCGGCCACGCTGCTGACGCAGCTGCTGGCCACCGAGCACGGGCAGGATTGCCGCCGGCTGGTCTGATCAGGAGCGCTCCTGGGCGGCCGGGGCCGCTTCCCGGGTGCCCGCGGCTCCCGCCTTCGTGCCCGCCGCATCAGCCCGCGCCTCAGCAGCCTCCAGCGTATCCGGTGCCTTGCCGGCCGCGGCAGCCCCCGCCTGGTCCGCTTCCGTCGCACCGACATTTCCGGCAGGTTCCGCCTTTTCGGCAGATTCGGTGCTCACGAGCGCCTCTGCCACGGCCACCGCTTCTGCAGCCTCTGCTGCCGCCTGCTGCACACTGGCGGCATTTTCCGGCACCAGATCGGGCGTCTCGTTGCTGACCAGGCTCAGCACCTTGCTGCGCGACAGCATGCCGACGAATTCGTCGTGCTCGCCCGTGACGGCCAGCGGCTGATCACTCTGCAGCAGGTGGCCCAGCACGGTGTCCAGCCCTGCCGTGGACGGCACCGAAGCCATCTCCTCGACGTACTCGGACACGTCGCGTGCGCCTTCCTTCAGGGCATCGATGATGCGCCCGACGGTCAGCACGCCACCCAGCCGCTTGCCGTCCAGCACGGGCGCATAGTCGTACTTGCGCGCCTGAAGCAGCTCCAGCGCATGGTTCGGCCGGGTACGCATGGTGAGCGTCAGCCGCGCCCCCTCCTGCAGGGCATGGCCGGCGTTGAGCACCTTGCTGCGGTTCACGTCCTGCAGGAAGGACTGCACGTACTCGGTGGCCGGCGCCAGCAGGATGTCCTCGGGCTCGCCCTCCTGGATCAGCTCGCCATCCTTCAGGATGGCGATGCGGTTGCCCAGGCGCAGCGCTTCGTCCAGGTCGTGGGTGATGAAGACGATGGTCTTGTTGAGCCGTGCCTGCAGCTTCAGCAGATGGTCCTGCATCTCGCGGCGGATGAGCGGATCCAGCGCCGAGAAGGCCTCGTCCATCAGGAGGATCTCCGCATCGGTGGCCAGTGCGCGGGCCAGCCCCACCCGCTGCTGCATGCCGCCGGAGAGCTGGTGCGGGTACTGGTGCTCGAAGCCCGACAGCCCCACCTGGTCCAGCCAGTAGCGTGCCTTTTCCTCACGCTGCGCGCGCGGCACCCTCTGCACCGCCAGACCGTAGGCGGCGTTGTCCAGCACGGTTCGGTGCGGAAAGAGGCCGAAGCGCTGGAAGACCATGCTCATCTTCTGCTGGCGGAAGTGGGCCAGGTCGCGCCGCCCCAGCTCCACCACGTTCTGGCCGTCCACCCGGATCTCGCCCGAGGTGGGCTCGATGAGGCGGTTGAAGTGCCGGATGAGTGTGGACTTGCCCGAACCCGACAGGCCCATGATGACGTAGATGCTGCCTTCGTCGATGGTCAGGGAGATGTCGCGCAGACCCAGCGTATGGCCGCTGCGGGCCAGCAGGTCTTCCTTGCTCATGCCCTCCTGGGCAGCCTTCAGCCAGCGCTCGGGATGCGGGCCGAAGATCTTGTAGATGTGGCTGACTTCGATCTTGCTCATCAGTGCGCTCCTCGGCGTTGCCGGCGGCCATAGGCCTGGGTGATGCGGTCGAAGAGGATGGCCAGCACGACGATGGAGACGCCTGCCATCAGGCCCCGTCCGACCTCAAGCCGATTGATGCCCAGCAGCACCTCCTGCCCCAGACCGGTCGCACCGATCATCGAGGCGATCACCACCATGGCCAGTGCCATCATCGTGGTCTGATTGATGCCGGCCATGATGTTGGGCAATGCCAGCGGGATCTGCACCCCGAAGAGCTGCTGCCAGGCGTTGGCGCCATAGGCGCGCGAGGCCTCCAGCACCTCCTTGTCCACCAGGCGGATGCCCAGATCGGTGAGGCGGATGAGCGGGGCCACCGCATAGATGATGGTGGCGATCAGCGCCGGGGTCTTGCCCAGACCGAAGAGCATCACCACCGGGATGAGGTAGACGAAGCTGGGCATCGTCTGCATGATGTCCAGCACGGGGTGCAGCACGGCCCGCACCCAGTCCAGCCGGCCCATCAGGATGCCGACCGGGATGCCGATGACGACCGACAGGAAGGTGGCCATCAACATCAGCGCCAGGGTCTGCATGCCCGCGTCCCACAGGCCCAGCAGGCCGATGATGCACAGCAGCCCGCCCATCAGCAGCGACAGGCCGATGCGGCGGGTGAGCAGCCAGGCAATGACGATGACCGCCAGCACCACCGACCACCACGGCGCGGTGCGCAGCAGCTTCTCGAACCAGGCCAGCCAGCGCTCGAAGTGGTCGGACAGCGCCCCCAGCGAGTCGCCATAGTCGGTGACGATGCCATCGACGAACTTGTCGATGCCCTTGCGCAGTTTTGCGGGGTCGAAGAGTTGGGGGAACATGTCAGAGCCCCGCCTTCACGCGCTCGGCCACGTCGGCCGGCACCCACTTCGTCCAGATATCGGCATGGTTCTTCAGGAACCAGTCGGCCACATCAGGGGCTTCCAGCGATTCCTCGTCCATGTGGGCCAGCATACCGTTGACCACGTCCACCGGCAGCGACACCTTCGACAGGAACTCGGTGGCCTTGGGCGCCTGCTCGGAGAACTTGGTGTTGACGGCTGTCAGCACCGGGTTCTCGGGGTAGTCCACCACTTCGGGATTGGCACAGTCGGCATCGGTCAGGCACTTGTGCTTCGCCTTGTCATAAGGCGGGAACTTCAGCCGCACCAGGTCCATCGATCCGACCACCGGGGTGGGCGACCAGTAGTAGAAGACGATGTTGCGCTTGCGCTTGTAGGCCGAGGTGAGCGCGGCCTTCTGGGCGGCACCGGTGCCCGGCGAGAACAGGTTGAAGGCTTCTGCCAGCTTCTTGTCGGCCTTGAAGATCTGGCTGGTGACCACCTCACAACCCCAGCCTGCCGGGCAGCCGTAGAAGCGGCCCTTGCCGGGATCCTCGCTGTCGGCAAACTCGTCCTTGAACTTGGGCAGGTCCTCGATGGACTTCAGCTCCGGCAGGCGCTCGGCCACGTAGCGTGGGATGTACCAGCCCTCGGCGCCCATGAAGGCCGTCCCCACAGCCTTGACCTTGCCGCTTGCCTCGGCCTTGGCCCAGGGGTCAGCGATGCTGTTCTGCCAGATCTCGCTGTTCACCTCCAGATCGCCGCGTCCCAGCGCGGCCAGCGCCGGCAGGGACTCGGTGGGCAGCACGTCGGTCTGGCAGCCATAGCCCTTTTCCAGGATGCGCCGCTCGATCTCGGTCAGCACCAGGTTGGACTCCCAGTTCATGCCGCCGAAGCGCACCGGATGACTGACTTCGCAGCTCGGGGCATCGGCGGCACGGGCCTGGGTCGCGCCCAGCAGCGTGGCGGCTCCCAGGGCAGCCACGGCCAGCAGGCGCCAGGCGGGCGCCGACGGGCGCGCGATGGGCCATGCCGGAGACGAGGCCGAAACGGCAGCGGGTGACAGCAGGTTGGAACGTGACATGATGGACTCCTCTTCTGGATGGGAGGCCCGACGATGCGTCCTGGCGGACGAAGCGACGCCGACCCTCTGACCGGCCGCCCGTGCCTGAGCGCGGGCAGAAAGGACAGACCCGCCCGAATGAAGGCGGTCCATGCCCTGCAATACCGGTGCAGGGTGAAGGGGATACGGGATGTATCCAGGGAAATGCCTGGGCCAAGGGTGTGGAAACAGCAGAAATCCCCCGAATGGGCGCCACGAAAGAACTCCCGCAGGAGCATGGACGCCCTGTCACGATCTGGCACAGCGGATGAGCCGAAAACACGCTACAGCACCGCTCTGCCAGGGTGACATCTGCCCGGCACACGAAAGAAAGGAACAGCCAAATGGCTGACCGAATATTCCCGGCAGAGGAATGATGAAATGGATGATTGCCGGGAAATTATCGTTGCATGACGGATGTCATTATATCAACCCGGATCATGCAGATCACAAAGACCCCATAGCGTGGCCTCAAACGAGGCCTCAAAGAATTGTCGATTTATTTTTCAATCACCCGAAATCAAGCGCCACAAGCCGATCCACAGAAGATGGAGACAAAATGCCGGGCGACATTTTCACCCCATCACATTCGGGTATTCCCCATGATTTCATGAGGCCTGGAAACAAGAATGGCGCCGTCTGGCGCCATGTGTAGAGAGGCTACGGATGCGTTCGGAATGCCTTCCGGGCCCCGCTTCAAACCGAGCCGGCCCTGCGTCTGGCGCAAGGCCGGGCCCGGTCAGTCACGCAGGTCAGTAGCCGTCCGGATTCTTCTGCTGCCAGTTCCAGCTGTCGGCACACATCTGCTGCAGGTCACGCTGCGCACGCCAGCCCAGCATCTCGGCCGCAAGCGACGGATCGGCGTAGCACTGCGCCACGTCGCCAGGGCGGCGATCGACGATCTGGTACGGGATGGGCCGACCGCTGGCCTTCTCGAAGGCCTTGACGAAGTCCAGCACCGAATAGCCCTTGCCGGTCCCCAGGTTCACCGTCCAGGCGCCCTTGCCGGCCACCACCTTCTCCAGCGCCGCCAGATGGCCCAGCGCCAGGTCCACCACGTGGATGTAATCACGCACGCCGGTGCCGTCATGCGTGGGGTAGTCACCGCCGAACACCGAGAGCTTCGGCCGCTTGCCCACCGCCACCTGCGTGACGAAGGGCATCAGGTTGTTGGGAATGCCGCGCGGATTCTCGCCAATGCGGCCCGAGGCATGGGCGCCCACCGGGTTGAAGTAGCGCAGGATGCCGATCGACCACTCGGGCGAAGCCACGGCCAGATCATTAAGCATGTGCTCGATGTGCCACTTGGTGCGACCGTAGGGGTTGGTGGGGCCGGTGGGGAAGTCTTCGCGGATGGGCACGCTGGCCGGATCGCCGTAGACGGTGGCCGAGGAACTGAACACCAGGCGGCGCGCCCCGGCCTCTTCCAAGCAT
>CAUVLK010000143.1:0-6660 GCA_963552635.1 uncultured Lautropia sp.
TGCCACCTTCATGGGCGAGCGCCATTCCTGCTGCCCCAGCCAGACATTGACGCGCGGCGGAGGCGGCCCTATCAGCTTGCCCGACAGCAGAGCACTGGCGGTCTCGCGGTGGGCGGATTCGCTCTCGCCCGCCGCCCAGCCCGTACCGGCCCATTCGCCGGTGCGCACCGTCAGGTTGTCGTCCGAGACGAGCACCGTCCACTTGCCGGCCTCCCAGGGCAGCACCAACTGCCCCGGCCAGAGGGCCTCGACGCGGATGCCGGCCGTCTTGAATGCCGCCAGCACGGCGTCGACCCAGTGCGCGTCGATGACACCGATGACCCGCTCGCCATCAGGCAGCACGGGGCCCGGCACGATCAGGCAGCGCGCCGGATCCTGCAGCACGTATTCCTCGATGACGTTGGGCAGCGCCTGCTTCAGGCGCTTGCCCGACAGCGGCGGCACCGGTACGGTGATCAGCGCCACGTCTCGGGCGTCCGCAATCAGCCACACCTGGCGCACGCCTTCCAGCGCCTCCAGCGACACGAGACGGCGCTCGGACTCGTCGTCACCGCCAATCTGCGCATGGAACACCGGCCGCCCACTGCTGAGGACGGCTTCGCCGGCGCTGCGCGGCGGTAACCAGATGACGGCCTGATGCCGTTTCAATTGCTGTGACGCCATATCACCAGTACACCCCCCGTATCGAGGCGCTTGAGCAGGGTTTGGGTTTCAGATTCGACGCGGTCGTAGCGAATGATGCCGTCGGCGATGAAATAATCCGACTTCACCGCGACAAGCGTCGTGTCGAGTGGGCTATTTGCAACAAGTCCCAACGCCGGATCCGACAGGTTTCGCGCCGGGGCCACGTCCCGGTTGGCAATGAAGCTGCGGATCGATGCCGGGTTCCAGGTGCGCGCCACTGCCTCCAGCACCTCGGCCGTGGCCGAGTTGACGTTGACGGTGCGTGCGTCGCTCGGCAGGACGGTCACGTGCGGCTCCAGCTTCTTCATCACCTCGTCCGAGAAGCCGGGCAGATCGCGCAGATCGTCAAAACGCTGCAGCGGCATCACCCAGTCCTCACCGCCACTGCGGCCCTGACGCTTCTGCGCTGCCACCTTGCGCACACGCGTGAGGATGCGATCCACCAGGTTCTCGGGCAGCGACAGGATGCCCATCAGTCGCTTGAGCGCCACCACGTGCGCTACCGAGACATCGGCATTTTCTGCGTTCGTGGCGTTGTTGCCGGGATTGCCATTATTGCCCGACTGGCCATTGTTGCCAGACTGTCCGTTCTGGGTATTGGCGCTGCCCGCATCCTGCGTTACGAGGGCGTTGACATTGAAGCGGGCCTGCGCGTCGCGGATGCGGCCGGCCAGCATGGCCTGGCGCGAGGAATCGCCCACCTTCGCGCCACCGGTGACGGTCTCGTCCAGCTGCGTCTCGGCCACCGGCGTGGCCCAGATGGAGCCGGACCAGTCGTAGTCCCGGTGCGAGTTGCGCAGGATCACCTTGGCCCAGTCGATGACGGCACGCTCGATCCAGCGCGTCTGCGCCAGCGTGGCGCGGTTCTCGATGGAACGGATGGCCACGCTCTCGCGGTAGAAGAGCGAGGAGACGATGACGGTGGCCAGCGCCACCACCAGCAGTGCGGTGACGATGGCTGCGCCCCGCTGCAGGCGGCTGAAAACAGGACGGAAGACAGGAACGGGACGGGCCATGGCGATCAATCCCGGATGGAGTAGATGCGCAGGAAGCGCTGGCCATTGGTGCGCTCGATGAGCACCTCGACGCCGCTCAGGCCCAACCGGTCCTGCTGTTCGTCGGCAATGCGTCGGGCGGCCCGGATGTTCTCGGCCACTTCAGGCGGTGTGGTGGGCGTGATGGCGGGCAGATTGGGATAGGCGCTGTTGCCATAGGGATCGTTCTTGTCCTGGCCCCCACTCTCGTTGTTCCGGCTGGTATAGGCCTGCAGCTGGCTGCCCCCCATCCAGCTGTTGTTGACCCAGCCACGCACGCGCATCGAGCGCACGTCCATGAGAATGGGCTGCCAGATGAGCGACTGCACGGCACCTCCCACCTGGCCGCCGGAGCTGGCGCTGCGCTGCCATTCGCTGAAGCCGCGCTCCAGGCGGCCGTCGCGCACCTGGTAGACCACCCGCTGCAGACGCGTGGCGTGGCCAGTACGGGCAATCTCGCGCACCAGCATCATCGACTGCGAGGCCGCACCACCCGCGCCGCCCTGGTCCTGCACCACACGGATGGGACGGATGCCGCCGCCCAGGTTCTTCACCGGCCAGGTACCCAGCAGGTCTTCTTCCAGCTGCGCCAGCGCCAGCGTGAGCGAACGCAGCTCGTCGGATTCGGTCACCAGCCGCTCGCGGCTCTGCACCACGGCGTCCAGCCCGCGCCAGCTGAGCACGGCCAGGATGGCCAGCAGCGCCACCGCCACCAGCAGCTCGATGAGCGTGAAGCCGGCCGCACGGCGCGACGAATGGGGCAAGGTGCGCAGCATCATGGTCAGCGCACCGTGTTGTTGTCGACGACCGCAAAGCCCAGCAGTCGTGCCAGCCGCCCGCCTTCGCGCGAACCGCCCACGGTCTGCCCGCTCTGGGCGGGATCAAAGACCTGGATCTCGATGCGGCGGAAGTTGGGATTGGCCGTGGTGTAGACATCTTCCTGACAGATAAGCGTCAGGTCACCCTGCGGGCAGTCGAAGTTGCGACGCCCCACGGCGGGGAACTCGCGCCGCACGCGGATCTCGGTCAGACGGTTTTCGGCGCTCCACTGGGCCAGCGTGCGGGCACGCAGATCGGCCGAGCTGGCCGTGATGGAGCCCACGGCCCGCAGCGAGGCCATGAGCGCAATGGAGATGATGGTGAGCGCCACCAGCACCTCGATGAGGGTGAAGCCCCGGTGTGCAGCCCTGCCCGTCCTGCCGGACAGGCACGCGGACCTACTGAAAATGGTGGGCTGCAAAAAAAGGGGCATTGATCAGAAACGAAACGCCCCGCAAGGGGCGCAAGCAGGCGTGGCAGGGATGACTTACTGCGAAGGCGGCTGGCGCTGCACCTCGAAGATGCCCAGCCCGTTGGCGTGTATCTCGACGGAACCTGCATCGCGCGTGAGGATCACGCGAAACGGTGGTTCGATCATGTCACGTCCGAATTCCAGCATATCCGAACCGTCCGCCTTCTCCACACGTACCCGAGTGGGGCTTTCCCACTGACGAGCGCGCAGATGTGTGTCATCTTCGATGGGACGCCATTGCCTGTCCTTGAAGATGATGAAGCGGTAGCGGTCACGGGTGTTCTCGAAACGGATGGGGGCGCCGCGTATCTGGGCTTCCTCGCGCGCCAGCGAAAACAGCTGGCTGAGGCGTTCGGCATCGGTTTCCAGGGCGCGCAGCGGACTGGGCGAGGCGGAAATGACCGTCATCGACAGCACGACACCGATGATGATGAGCGCCACCATCAGCTCGACAAGCGTGAAGCCGCGTGCGCGGCGCATGCGCTGCCTGCGCAACACGACGGCAGGCGCCCATCCGCCAGCGACGGGCGCCATCAGGGCCTCGTCAGAGATCCCAGCTGCCGATGTCGGCATCACCCGCCTCGCCACCGGCCACGCCGTCGGCGCCGTAGGAGAACACGTCGATCTCACTGTGCACGCCCGGATTCAGGTACTGGTAGGGCTTGCCCCAGGGGTCGACCGGCGCCTTGTCCAGATAGGCCTTCCAGTTCTTGGCCGCAGGCCCGGAGGTGGGACGGTTGACCAGTGCATCCAGCCCCTGCTCGGTGGTGGGATAGCGGCCGTTGTCCAGACGATACAGCTTGAGCTGCTGCATGATGGCGGCAATATCGGCCTTGGTGGCCACGGCGCGGGCCTCGTCGGGCCGCGACATGAAGCGCGGCACCACCAGCGCTGCCAGCACGCCCAGGATCATCACCACCACCATGAGTTCGATGAGGGTGAAACCGTGGGCGCGACGCCGGCTGCCGCGTGCGGCTTGCAGGCGCGGTGCCGAAGAGACTGCGGCCAACCGTGTGTCGGTCATGTTTGCCGTCGATGCGGAGACACGTGTTTTCATACCAGCGTTTTTCTCGCAGAGTGTCCTGGGTGGTTTTAACATCGGACGATTGAAGCAGATTCTTCCTCTGCCGTAACTGGCTTGTATGATAGCAGCCACTGTCTGCGCCTCCGGGCGCACGGCGTTACGCCCCATTCCTTGAGACGACCTCACCATGCGGAGTTCCTCTGCCGTCATCCGACTGCTTTCGCTGTTGCTTTTCCTGCTGCTGATCAGCATCGTCACGTACTGGGCCATGCAATTGCTGGCGCCGCGCGGCGCCATTGCGCCCAATGATGCAATCGGTGACAACAATCGCCCACCTTTACCGATTGCCAGCAAATTGTTTGGTGCACGCAACACGGAAACGGTCGATACCGCCCCGCCTCCCATTGATGTGAAGGTGCTGGGCGTGCTGCAGGCCGGCGCACGGGGTGTGGCGGTACTGGGCATCAACGAGCGTCCGGTGGCGGCCTACGCGGTCAACCAGAAGCTGGGCAACGGCTCGGTGCTGAAGGCCGTGCTGGATGACAAGGTGATCATTGACCACAACGGCCGGAAGATCGAGTTTCCCGCCCCGGCCCGCTACAGCCTGGACATCCTCACCAGCAACGTCGGGAACTCCCGCCTGCCGCAAGGGGGCATGCCTGAAGGCATCGAGCCGGCCGAAGGCGGCAGTGATGGCGAGGACGGCATTGCCGGCTCGGGCGCACATGCCCCCCACGCCGACGGCCATGCGCCCGATGGCACGGCGCCCGCCGAAGGCGACATGGGCGCTCCGGCCGATGGCATGATGGACGACGGCAGCGGCCAGATGCAGGGCGACATGCAGGGAATGAATGCCCCTGGTGCCTATCCGATGTCGCCCTCGCCCGGCATGGCGCGCCCTGGTCTGGACATGCAGGACAACGGCGGCGACCTGCCCTATGGGGGTGATGACGCCAACATGCAGGACGGCGTGGCCCCCGAACTGGAGGACGTGATGCCCGGCGGCGACCAGGTCGGCAGCCTGGACGGGCTGACCCCCGAAGAGCGGGCTGCCGCGCTGAACGCGCTGCAGCAGGGTTCGGGACGCGCCTCGTCCCGCTGATTCCTGGCGCCTTCGCGCCCGGCCTCCTTTAGAATGCGGGGTTCCCTGTCTGGCGAAACCCCATGAAGACCTATCTCGACCTGCTCGACCACGTGCTGACGCACGGTGTGCGCAAGGAAGACCGCACCGGCACCGGCACGCTGTCGGTCTTCGGTCATCAGATGCGCTTTCCGCTGGCTGACGGCTTTCCGCTGCTCACCACCAAGAAGCTGCACACCCGCTCCATCATCCACGAACTGCTGTGGTTCCTGAAGGGTGACACCAACATCGGCTACCTGCGCGACAACGGCGTCACCATCTGGGACGAATGGGCCGACGCAGAGGGCAACCTGGGGCCGGTGTACGGCGCGCAGTGGCGCAGCTGGCCCACCCCCGACGGCCAGCACATCGACCAGATCACCCGCGTCGTCGAGGACATCCGCCGCTCGCCCGATTCACGCCGGCTGATCGTCTCGGCGTGGAACGTGGGTGAGCTGCCGCACATGGCACTCCCCCCCTGCCACGCGCTCTTCCAGTTCTATGTGGCCGAAGGCCGGCTTTCCTGCCAGCTCTATCAGCGCAGCGCCGACATCTTCCTGGGCGTGCCCTTCAACATCGCGTCCTACGCGCTGCTCACCCACATGGTGGCGCAGCAGACCGACCTGGAGCCCGGCGAGTTCATCTGGACCGGCGGTGACTGCCACCTGTATCTCAACCACCTGGACCAGGCCCGGCTGCAGCTGTCGCGCACGCCGCGCGCCCTGCCCCGGCTGAAGCTGGCGCGTCGCCCCAAATCCATCTTCGACTACCGCTTCGAGGACTTCGTCATCGAGGGCTACGACCCCTGGCCGGGCATCAAGGCGCCGATCGCGGTATGAGCAAGCCCTGCCTGACGATGATCGCCGCTCGCGCCCGCAATGGCGTGATCGGCCACCAGAACCGGATGCCTTGGCACCTGCCCGAGGATCTGAAGCACTTCCGGCAACAGACCATGGGTAACGTGGTGCTGCTGGGCCGCAAGACCTGGGAATCCATCGGCCGGCCACTGCCGGGCCGTCGCATGGTGGTGATCAGCCGCCAGTCGCTGACGCTACCCGAGGGCGTGGAACAGGCTGCCAGCCTGGACGAGGCCATTGCGCGCCATGCGGCCGAGGACGAGATCATGGTGATGGGCGGGGCGCAGATCTATGAGCAGACCTGGTCACGGGCCGAGCGGCTGCTGCTGACCGAGATTGCCCTGGATCCGCCGGGCGACGCCTGGCTGGCCGCCCCCGATCCCACCCAGTGGCAGGAAGTTTCACGCCAGGGCGGCACCAGCCAGGACGGCGTGGCGTACGCGTTCATCGAGTACCGGCGTCGTCGCGTGGAAGCCTAGGTCCCAGGCAGCCTCTGCCCACCTGCCCATTCCCTGGCTGCCTCTGTCGGCTGCGCGCCGCTGTTTGCAAAGAATGGCAACATCCTGAGGATGGGCAGGCCCCCAGACGCTGTGTGTCCGCTATCGAACCACGATGTCTGGACAAACATGCGAAATTCCAACATGAGAGAC
>CAUVLK010000144.1:0-6660 GCA_963552635.1 uncultured Lautropia sp.
AGGAAGCCGTGGACAGTGCGTTCGAGGAATATCTGAAGAACCCGACCGATTTCCTGTATGCGATCGGGTCGGTCGTGGGACCGCATCCGTTCCCGAAGATGGTTCGGGACTTCCAGGCGATCATCGGGCGCGAGGCACGCGCGCAGTTCCTGGAACGGCACGGCCGGCTGCCTCAGCACGTCGCAGCCTGCGTGGGCGGCGGCTCGAACGCCATCGGCATGTTCACGGCCTTCCTGGATGACGCAGACGTGCATCTGGTGGGTGTGGAGCCTGCCGGTGAAGGAGTGGACCACCCGGGTCGCCATGCAGCGACACTCACCCGGGGCAAGCCGGGCGAGATCCATGGCATGAGCTGCTATGTGCTGGAGAACGCGGACGGGTCGCCGGCTGCCGTGCATAGCATTGCTTCGGGTCTGGACTATCCGGGCGTGGGACCGGAGCACAGCTACCTGAAGGACGTGGGCCGCGTGGAGTACACGACGGCCAGCGACAAGGAAACGCTGGACGCCTTCCTGACGCTGTCCCGGGTGGAGGGCATCATCCCTGCCCTGGAAAGTGCGCACGCCGTAGCTTGGGCAATTCGAGAGGCGCCGAAGCACTCACCCGACGAGCACATCCTGGTAAACCTGTCGGGCCGGGGTGACAAGGACGCCGACTACGTGGCCAGCAAGCTGGGGCTCTGAACCCCGGCCACGCAATGCTGGCCGATCAGACGCCCAGGGACGGGATGGCAGCCAGCAACTGACGGGTGTAGGGATCCTGCGGGTCGTCCAGCACGGCCTGCGCCCTGCCCTGTTCCACCATCCGTCCCTGCTGCATGACACCGATGTCATCGCACATGAAGCGGATGACGGCGAGGTCATGACTGATGAGCAGATAGGTCAGGCCATACTCGTCCTGCAGGTCGCGCATGAGGTTGAGCACCTGGGCCTGCACCGAAACATCCAGGGCAGAGGTGGGCTCGTCGCAGATGATGAAATCCGGCTGGCTGATGAGGGCACGAGCAATGGCGATGCGCTGGCGCTGCCCACCAGAGAACTGATGCGGATACTTGCGTGCATCGTCCGGCGACATGCGCACATGGCGCAGCATGTCGATGACGCGTGCCTCGATTTCATCGCGATCCGTGGCCAGCCCCAGCACGTGCAAGGGTTCGGCAATGAGCCGGGCCACACGCCAGCGCGGATTCAGGCTGGCGTAGGGATCCTGGAAGATCATCTGGCAGCGGCGGCGCAAGGCGAGCCGTTGTTCGGCCGGCAAGCGTGCGGCCTCACGCCCCCAGCGATCGACACCCTCGAAGACGATGCGCCCGCTGTCCGGTTTCAGCAACCCGGCCACCATGCGGGCAACGGTGGACTTGCCTGAGCCGGACTCCCCGACCAACCCGAAGGTACGGCCACGCGTGATGGTGAAGCCCACGTTATCGACGGCCTGCAGGATGCGCCGGGGCTCACGCGAGAGCAGGCGTTGCAACCAGCCCGAGGACAGATCGAAGCGACGGGAGAGGTTCTCGACGGTGAGCAGTGGCGTGCCGACATCCGCTTCCTCGGAAGGACCAGCGGCTGACGTACTCTCGACAACCCTCGATGGCTCGGCCTGCCATTGCGGGACGCTGTCACCCACCCCAGACAATGATTGCGGAAAACTGCCACCATCCGCCGCCGACGACGTTGCGACGCCTGGCACGGGCAGGCGATGCTGGCGTCGGGTGACGGAAGGAATGGCGGCCATCAACGCCCGGGTATAGCGGTGACGGGGGTTCTGCAGCACCTGGCGGACCGGGCCCGTTTCCAGGACGCGCCCACCGTACATCACCATCACGCGGTCCGCGGTCTCGGCAATGACGCCCATGTCGTGGGTGATGAGCATGGCCGACAGGCCCCGCTGACGGCAGAGACGCCGCAACAGCGCAATGATCTGCGCCTGCACGGAAACATCCAGTGCGGTGGTGGGCTCGTCGGCAATCAGCAGGCAGGGGTCAGCACACAGCGCCAGCGCAATGGCCACACGCTGACGCATGCCGCCGGAGAGCTGATGCGGATACTGGGAGAGCCGCCACTCGGGCTGCGGGATCTCGACTTCGGCCAGCAAGGCAAGCGCCCGTTCGGTGGCCTGCCCCTCGGACAGCGGCAGGTGGGTGCGAATGGTCTCGGTGAGCTGCTGCCCGATGGTCAGCACCGGGTTGAGGCTGGTGAGCGGATCCTGAAAGACCATGGCGATGCGGCGACCACGCAGGCGGCGGATGGCTTCGCCCTGCAGCGTATCGATGCGCACACCTTCGAGCGTGACGCTGCCGTGTGCCAGGCGGCCCGGCGCCTCAATGAGGCCGGCAACAGCCAGACCGGTCATCGACTTTCCGGCACCGGATTCACCGACCACACCGAGAATCTCGCCCGGCGCGATCTGGAAAGAGACCTGATGCAGCACCTGGTGCGGGCCGCGGTAGGTGTCGAAGATGACATCGAGCGCATCGGCAACCAGCAGGGGGTTCGGGGTGTCTGTCACGGGCACCTCAGTGCAGGCGAGGGTCGAGGGCGTCGCGCAGCCAGTCACCCACCAGGTTGACCGACAGCGCAAGAGCCAGCAGCATCAGCGACGGAAAGAGCAGGATCCACCATTCGCCGGAGAACAGGAAGCCCTGGCCGATGCGGATGAGCGTGCCCAGCGAGGGCTGGGTCGGCGGCAGCCCCACGCCCAGATAGGACAGCGTGGATTCGGCGACGATGGCCAGTGCCAGACTGATGGTGCCGATGACGAGCACCGGCGCCAGCACGTTGGGCAGCACGTGAAAGAACAGGATACCCGGCGACGAGCGCCCCAGCATGCGGGCGGCCGCCACGTAGTCCTTCTGCTTCTCGACCATCACGGCGCCGCGCACGGTGCGGGCGTACTGCACCCAGTCGGACAGCGCAATGGCGACGATGATGACGTAGACGGCCACATCATCCCCCAGACCACTGGGCAGGACGCCACGAGCAATGCCGAAGATGAGCAGTGCCACCAGCAGCACCGGGAAGGTGAGCTGCACGTCGGCAATGCGCATGATGAGCACATCCAGCCAGCCGCCCCGATAACCGGCCAGCACGCCCAGGGTGACGCCGATGAGCATGGACAGCAGCACGGACAGGCCGCCGACCAGCACCGACATGCGCAGCCCATACAGGATGGCGGACCAGACATCACGCCCCTGGTCGTCGGCACCCAGCCAGTAGCTGTGCCCCGAGATGCCCTCCCCGCCCGGCGGCGTGAAGGCATCGAGCAGATCGAGCGCAGCAGGATCGAAGGGATTTTGCGAGGCGATCCAGGGGGCGACAATGGCCAGGCCGATGCAGGTCAGCAGCACCAGCAGGGCAGCCTGGGTCAGGCGCGATCCAGCCAGGCTGCGCACCAGCAGCGAGTCCGACTGGCGCCAGCTGCGACGTGTCGGTGGCGCATCCGGGCCATCGGAGCCATTCACCATGGCGTCCGAAGCATCCACCGGGGAAACCGGTGCTCCCCCTGAGGGAGCAGGTGCATCCCGCCGGGATTCAGAGGAAACGGCTTTCATGGGGCAGGAGGTAAAGAAGCATGGGCTGCGCGGGCTCAACGCCGGCGCAGGCGCGGGTCGGCCCAGGCATAGAGCAGATCCACCACCAGATTGATGGCGACGTAGAGCAGCCCGATCATCAGCAGGTAGGCGGAGATCACCGGCACGTCCACCCCCTGGATGGAAGTGATGAACAGGAGCCCCAGTCCCGGCCACTGGAAGACGGTCTCGGTGACGATGGCAAAGGCAATGAGCGAGCCCAGCTGCAGGCCGATGATGGTGATGACGGGGATGAGGGTGTTGCGCAGCGCATGCCGACCATACAGAGTGGCGTTACGCAGACCCCGGGCGCGTGCAAAGCGGATGTAGTCGCTGCGCAGCACGTCAAGCATCTCGGTACGCACCAGCCGCATGATGAGCGTGAGCTTGAAGAAGCCCAGCGTGATGGCAGGCAGCACCAGCGCCGACAGCCCGGAGACGGTGAGCAGCCCGGTCTGCCAGCCGCCGACATCGACCAGCGTTCCCCGCCCGAAGGCCGGCAGCCACTTCAGCTCGACCGAGAACAGGTAGATGAGGCCGATGCCGATGAGGAAGGTGGGCAGCGAGACACCGACCAGCGAGACGCCCATGATGGTGCGCGACACGAGCGACTGCCGGCGCATGGCAGTGTAGACGCCCAAGCCGATGCCGCCCACCACCGCGAAGAGCGCGGCGGCCAGCGACAGCTCGACGGTGGCCGGTACGCGCGAAGCGATGACCTCGGTGACCGGCTGGCGGAAGCGATAGGAGATGCCGAACTGGCCGCTGAGGACCTGCTTCAGGTAGCCGGCGTACTGCACCGGCACCGACTGGTCGAAGCCCAGTTCCTGCAGCAGAGCCTCGCGCTCGGCCACCGAGGCATCCTCACCCAGCAGGCTGACGGTGGGATCGCCGATGTAGCGGAACACGAGGAACGAGACCATCGACACCACCAGCAGCACCAGCACCGATTGGCCAAGGCGGCCGAGCAGACGGGCAAGCATGGATCAGGGCTTCTGTACCTTCACCAGCTTGAAGTAGGTGATGTTGTTGGGATGAATGGGCACGTCCAGGCTGGGGATGGAGGCGTTGCTGATCATCTGGTCATGCAGCGGAATGTAGAAGCCCGCTTGGCGAGTGGCCTCCCAGATGCTCTGGATGGTGGCGTTGCGCTTGTCGCGATTGCCTTCGGAGGACAGCGACTCGATCTGGGTGTCGAGCTGCGGATTGCTGTAACCCGTGATGTTCCAGGTGCCCAGACGATTCTTGCCCCGGGTATGAACCAGGTAGTCGAAGACATAGGCCGAGTCGTGGGTGGGCACCCCCCAGCCATACAGATAGAAATCGCTGTCGCCCTTGGTGAGCAGTGCATTGTGCAGCGCGAACGGCCGCGCCTGGACTGTGACCTTGACGCCAATGCGCGCCAGGAAGCCTGCCACGGCGGTGGCGATGGCCTCGTCGTTCACGTAGCGATCATTGGGCGCATCCAGCGTGAGCGTGAAGCCCTCGGGGTAGCCAGCTTCGGCCAGCAGCTTGCGAGCACGCGCCGGATCTGCCTTGGGATAGGCGGCCAACGCCTTGGTGTAGCCATTGACGAAGGGCGCCGCCAGCATGCCGGTTGGGCTGGAGAGCCCACGCATCACGGCTTTCTGGATGGCATCACGGTCGATGGCCAGCGCCAGCGCCTCGCGCACCCGGGCATCGGCGAGCGGGTTGCGGTCGGTGACCGAGGAATGGCGCAGCTTGGCTGATCCCACGTCGAGCCCCAGGAAGATGGTGCGGTTCTCGAGCCCGCTGGCCACCTTCAGATTGGCGTTGGACTTGAGCCGAGCCACGTCCTGGGCAGGCACGTCCTGCAGGAAGTCGATCTCGCCGGACAACAGGGCTGCCACCCGGGTGGCAGGCGACTTGATCGGCACGTAGGTGAGCTCAGTGACCTGCAGCGGGAACTGGCCCTTGCCCCAGTAGGTGGGGTTGAGCTTCATGACCGTGCGCGAATCCACCTCTCGCGAGACAAGCGTGTACGGGCCAGTGCCGTTCACGTGGCGCGTGGCGTAGTTCTCGGTTTTTGACGCCGTGTCCTGGGGTGCTTCCGCCTGGTGAGCGCGCGTCCAGGCCTCGCTCATGATGAAGAGATTGGTGAGGTTGTCGGGCAGCACCAGGTCCGGGCCCTGGGTCCTGATGTGGACGGTGAGCGGATCGACCGCCACCACCTCACGGACCGACGACAGCAACGACTTCATCTGCGAGGACGGCGCCTGCGCCCGCTTGAGCGAGAACACCACATCGGCAGCCGTCAGCGGGGTACCGTCATGGAACTTGACGCCCGGACGCAGCTTGAACGCCCAGACAGAGGGATCGTCGGTCTGCTTCCAGCTTTCGGCCAGAGCACCCTGCAGCGAGTTGTCGGCCAGCCGGATCACCAGCGGCTCGTACATCTGGTGCAGCAGGTTGAAGTTGAGGCCGACGTTGACGGCGTGCGGGTCGAGCGTGGCGGGATCTGCCGAACGCGCCCAGCGCACAGGCGTGGCCTGGGTGGCCGCCAGCGGCAGCAGCGTGGTGGACAGCAGGGAAGCGACAAGCAGTTTCTTGATCATCGTGGTCCTTTGTTCGGCCAGCGGCCCTTGCAGGGGTTGCAAGAATGCCGCATTTCGAGATCGGCAGATAGTGAGACACACCGCCCTGAGTGACAGGGAACGAGGAAGCATATGCAGTTTCCGCATATGCGCGCTGGGCGTCGCGCCGGATGTGAGTGCCGGATGTGAGTGCCGGGCGTGGCCCCACCGTCCAGAAAGGAACAATTCGGTTACATCTTCGACGACGCAGCCTCAATCCTATTGACTTTTCCTGAATAGTTTCTATAGAAAATTCCGCAGACCTTTCGCCATCCAAAATATGCACGATCGATGGCGTATTTTCCGCTATTTGAGGCCCGCTACAGACAGATCGGCTGTTTTACGGTCATGGAGCGAAAAACCGTCGCGAACGCAGCCAGAAGTCCGCTCTGCTGAAATAGCGTGCAATACGTGAGGAGACGGAAGCGTGTGGGGAACCATCTCGGATACAAAACGTCCCAAAATAGGCAACGATATTATAACAATAGTTAAATTTAACTT
>CAUVLK010000145.1:0-6645 GCA_963552635.1 uncultured Lautropia sp.
GCAGCGTGCAGCGTGCAGCGTGCAGCGTGCAGCGTGCAGCGTGCAGCGTGCAGCGTGCAGCGAGTGGGCCGCATCCGTGCCGGGACCGTCGCGCGCCCGGGACGGGTGCATGGGGTCGTCCGTCAGTGCCGGGGGGCGGGAGGTGGGATGTCGTCGTCCGCTTCGACGGGTTGGCCGGGCACCACATATTCGTCGTTGGCCCAGGCGCCCAGGTCAATCATCCGGCAGCGCTCGGAGCAGAACGGCCGCCAGCGGTTTTCCGGGGCAAACAGGGATGGCCCCTGACAGGTGGGGCAGTTGACGGTGATGCGGCGAGAGGGGGGAGGAGCGTCGGCGGGCTTCATGACGGCTCAGAGATTGCACAGGCTCAGTTCGAAATCGACGCTGCCTTCGTAGGGGCGGGTCTTGAACTCGCGGTCCAGGCGGCCGAAGCGGATCCACAGCATGTACTTGTTGGCCGAGAACTCGGGAATGGCGCCCAGCGTCTCGTCCAGGTGGATCTCGGCCAGCTGATAGGTCTTGCCGCCCAGCTGCTGCTGGTAGCTGCCGTTCTGGGAGGTCACGCGGCTTTTCTGGCCGGATTCGCGCAGCAGGCGCAGCACGATGGTCAGACATTCGCGCACGGCACCGAAGGGGCGGGCCCATTCGATGATGGCTTCACGCCGCTCTTCGGGCGGGCGGTGCTGCCAGGCATAGTAGAAGGGCAGGTCCACCTGGAAGCTGCAGCCAGCCATCACGCTGCGGCTGCGGATGTTCATCAGCCAGTCGTTCTCGCGCAGTGCCTGGCCGGCCTTGCCGGCGCTCTGCTGCAGGGCGGCGGCGGCATCCTCGATCTCGCCCAGGATTGATGAAAGGGCGTCGATGGCCACATCGGGGTCATTCTTGAACGAGGCCAGCGTCTGGCGCTGGCGTTCCAGCTCGTGCAGCAGGTCGGCGCGCACTTCGGCACGTGACGACAGTTCCATGATCTCGAACAGCGTACCCAGCGCCGCATGGTGCGAGAGCGAGTCGTTGCGCGATACCAGGCGCTCGAAGCGGCGGTACAGCTCATCGAGCCGAAGCATGGTGCGGACACGCTCGTTGAAGGGATGAAGGTAGATGATCATGGTTGCATGCAGGGGTGGGCCGGATGATGGAATCATCCGGATGAAACCGTGAGGAGGCCGGAATGCCCGGCATTGGGCAAGGGCAGCGCGGCCTGCGCTGCCCCTGATGATAACCCTGTCGACACTGCCAACACCCTGCCAGAGCCTGCGGGAGCCGGGCAACCGTGGTGTGCGGGCCGCTGAATGGTGGCCTTCAGGCCTGCGCGGCCTCGGTCAGGAAGCGTGCATGCAGCCGGTCCACCTGGGCTGCCGTGTCTTCCAGGCTGCCGCCGTTATCGATGACGGCGTGGGCCACCGCCAGCCGCTGTGCCCGGCTGGCCTGCGCGGCCATGATGCTGCGCACCTGCGCCTCGGACAGGCCCGAACGAGCCATCACGCGTGCCACCTGAACCTCTTCGGGGCAGTCCACCACCAGCACGCGGTCCACCCGGTGCAGCCAGTGCCCGGATTCGACCAGCAGCGGCACGGCAATCATCACGTAGGGGGGGCGGGAGGCCGGATCGCCATCGGCAAGCCGGGACAGTTCATCGCGCACGGTGGTCTGGATCAGCGGATGCAGGATGCCTTCCAGCTCCTTGCGTCGGACCGGGGCGGCAAAGACAAGCGCTCGCATTGCGGCGCGGTCCATCCGGCCGTCCGGGGCAATCACCTTGTTACCGAAGGTCGTGCGGATGGCCGGAATGGCGGCGCCCCCGGGCGCTGTCAGCCGATGGGCGATCTCGTCGGTATCGACCAGCGCAGCGCCTCGTTCGACAAACAGGTCCGCCACCTTGCTCTTTCCGCTGCCGATGCCGCCGGTCAGGCCGATGGTGAACAGGTGTGGTGGGGGAGGGGAGAGGGGGAAAGGCGAAGACATGGGGCAGGGCGTGAGGAGCAGGGACATTCGGGTGCGATGTTCTTCATCGTACACGTCCTGCAGTATTGATCGTGGAACCCTGCCTGGTGTAGCCCGCTGATGCCATCGAAGGGCAGCTTTCGGGGAACCCGGGAAGATGCGGGCAAATCATGTTCCTTCTGGTGTCAGCCGGTGCTGCTCAAGGCCCGATGATGACCGAAGGCTGCACGCCCAGGCCCATCCAGGTCATGACCTGGCCGCCCAGGAACAGCATGGCCAGGCCTGCGCCGGCCAGGTAGGGGCCGAAGGGGATGGGCTGGCTGCGGCCGTGGCCCTTGAAGAGGATGAGGCCGATGCCGACGACGGCGCCGATGACCGAGGACATCAGGATGATGGCGGGCAGGGCCTGCCAGCCGAACCAGGCGCCCAGGGCGGCCAGCAGCTTGAAGTCGCCGTAGCCCATGCCTTCCTTGCCGGTGATCAGCTTGAAGAGCCAGTAGACGCTCCACAGCGACAGGTAGCCGGTCATGGCGCCGATGACGGCATCGGGCAGCGGGGCCATGCCGTGCGACGTGAGGTTGAGCAGCAACCCGCCCCACAGCAGCGGCAGCGTCAGGCTGTCGGGCAGCAGCTGGGTGTCGTAGTCGATGAAGGTGAGGGCCACCAGCACGCAGCAGAACACGGCGGCGGCGATGCCGGTGACGCCGAAGCCCAGATGCCAGACGCTGGCGGCGGCCAGCACGCCGGTCAGCAGTTCCACCAGCGGGTAGCGCACGGGAATGGGCTTGCGGCATTCGCGGCAGGCACCGCGCAGGAAGAGCCACGACAGCACCGGGATGTTTTCCAGGGCGGAGATCTGGTGGCCGCAGTGCGGGCAGCGCGAGCGTGGAACCAGCAGGTTGAAGGGGGGCTTCTTCTCGACCGCGGGGGCGGCGTCTGAGGTGGCGGCGTTCTGCTGCGCCAGCGCTTCTTCCAGTTCGGCCTCCCACTGGGCCTGCATCATCAGCGGCAGCCGGTGGATGACCACGTTGAGGAAGCTGCCCACCAGCAGACCCACCACGCCGGCAACGATCACGGAGAACTCCGGCGTGATCCAGTAGATGTCTTCGATGCCCATGCTCGTTTCCCTGGTTCCTGGCGGGGGCCGGGCAGACCCCTGCGGTCTATCCCTGTGGTCCCTGTTCGGCCGCGAGGGAGTGTCAGCGGGGGAGTCCGGCTGGACTCCCCTGAAATGTGAAGGGGCGACCATGCGGGCATGGCCGCCCCGGTTTCCGGGGAAGGGCGGCACGTGTTGCCGTCCGCGCCTTCCCGGGGTGGCGGATGGAAGTATTACACCACCTGACCCAGCTTGAAGATGGGCAGGTACATGGCCACCACCAGGCCACCGATCAGCGTGCCCAGCACCACCATGATCAGCGGTTCCATCAGGGAGGAGAGGCTTTCCACCGCATCGTCCACCTCGCGCTCATACACGTCGGCGGACTTGCCCAGCATGGAGTCCAGCGAACCGGATTCCTCGCCGATGGAGGCCATCTGCAGCACCATATTGGGGAAGACGTTGGCGTTGTTCATGGCCACCGTCAGGCTGGTACCGGTGGAGACTTCCTGCTGGATCTTCTTGGTGGCCTGCAGGTAGACGATGTTGCCTGCGGCGCCCCCCACCGAGTCCAGGGCCTCGACCAGCGGCACGCCGGCGGCGAACATGGTGGACAGCGTGCGCAGCCAGCGCGCGATGGTGGCCTTGCGGATGACCGGCCCGAAGATGGGCAGCTTCAGGAACAGCCGGTCCATGAACATCTGCATCTTGGGCGAGCGCTTCCAGGCCTGCAGGAAGAAGTAGATGCCCAGGCCGATGCCGCCGAAGATGATGTACCAGTTCTTGACGAAGTAGTCCGACAGCGCCATCACGAACAGCGTGGGGGCGGGCAGGTCGGCGCCGAAGCTCTCGAACACGCTCTTGAAGGCGGGCACCACGAACAGCATGATCACCGCCACCACGATGAAGGCCACCACCATCACGGCCGTGGGGTAGAAGAGGGCGGATTTGATCTTGGCCTTGATGGCCTCCATCTTCTCCTTGTACATGGCCAGCCGGTCCAGCAGGTCGTCCAGAATACCGGCCTGCTCACCCGCGCCCACCAGGTTGCAGAAGAGGTTGTCGAAGTACAGGGGATACTTGCGGAAGGCCTGCGACAGCGCGGTACCGGTTTCCACATCGGCCTTGATGTCGGTGAAGAGCTTGGCCACGGCGCCGTTGTCGGTCCCCTTGGCCACGATGTCGAAGGCCTGCAGCAGCGGCACGCCGGCCTTCATCATGGTGGCCAGCTGGCGCGTGAACAGCGTGATGTCCTTGTCCTGGATCTTGCCGCGCGCCGCCTTGTAGCGCTGCTTCTTGATGCGCGTGACGACGATGCCCTGCCGGCGCAGGGTGTTGACGACGATGGTCTCGCCGCTTGCGCGGGTCTCACCGCGCAGCGTCTTGCCGGAGCGGTCGCGCCCTTCCCAGACGAAGTTGAATTCCTTGGGCCGCGAGGTGGCGCTCTTTGCGCCGGTTGCGGTCATTGCCTTGGCTGCCATGTTGTTGCGTCACTCCGGAGTTTTCGGTTCTTTCGGAAAGCGGTGGGGGAGGGCCGGGGTGAACCAGCCGGACAGGGGGGTCATTCGTTGGTGACGCCCAGCACTTCCTCGATGGTGGTCAGGCCCTGCTTGACCTTGATCAGCCCCGAGGTGCGCAGGTCGTTGACGCCCTCGCGCTTGGCCTGGGCGGCAATTTCCATGGCGTTGCCGGAATTGAGGATGATGCGCTGGATCTCTTCGGAGATCGGCATGACCTGGTAGATGCCCACCCGGCCCTTGTAGCCCGAGCCGTTGCAGCGCTCGCAGCCCACGGCCTTGTAGGGGCGCCAGCTGCCGTCCAAGTCGTCTTCGGTGAAGCCGGCGGCCAGCAGGGCGTCATCGTCCAGGTCCACGGGCTGCTTGCACTGGGTGCACAGCCGGCGGGCCAGACGCTGCGCGGTGATCAGGATCACCGACGAGGCGATGTTGAAGGGGGCCACGCCCATGTTCATCAGACGGGTGAGCGTGGTGGGGGCGTCGTTGGTGTGCAGCGTGGACATCACCATGTGGCCGGTCTGGGCGGCCTTGATGGCAATGTCGGCGGTTTCCAGGTCGCGGATCTCACCCACCATGATGATGTCCGGATCCTGACGCAGGAAGGATTTCAGGGCTGCCGCGAAGGTCAGGCCCGCCTTGTCGTTGACGTTGACCTGGTTGATGCCGGGCAGGTTGATCTCGGCCGGGTCCTCGGCGGTAGCGATGTTGACGCCCGGCTGGTTCAGGATGTTCAGGCAGGTGTAGAGCGATACGGTCTTGCCCGAGCCGGTGGGGCCGGTGACCAGCACCATGCCGTAGGGGCGGGCGATGGCTTCGGTCAGCGCCTTCTTCTGCTCGGGGTCATAGCCCAGCGCATCGATCCCCAGCTTCGCGGAAGAGGGGTCCAGAATACGCATCACGATCTTCTCGCCGAACAGCGTGGGCAGCGTGGAGACCCGGAAGTCGATGGCGCGGTTGTTGGAGATGACCAGCTTCATCCGGCCGTCCTGCGGCACCCGCTTCTCCGAGATGTCCAGCCGGGAGATGACCTTGATGCGCGAGGCGAGCTTGTCCTTGATGACCAGGGGCGGCTGCGTGATCTCGCGCAGCTCGCCGTCCACCCGGAAGCGGATCCGGTAGAACTTCTCGTAGGGTTCGAAGTGGATGTCCGAGGCGCCGCCCTGGATCGCGTCCATCAGCACCTTCTGCAGGAAGCGCACGATCGGCGCATCGTCCACGTCGGCGTTGTCTTCCAGCGCCACGGCACCATCGGCAATGCCGGACTCTTCCTCCACGTCACCGATCAGGTCGGCCAGCTTGTCGGCAGTGCTCTGGTCCAGGTTCTGGATCAGCTTGACCAGCTTGGAGTGCTCGACGACGATGGGGTCGATGATGGCCTGCTGCTGGAACTTGACGCGCTCGATGGCCTGGTTGTCGGTCGGGTCGGACAGCAGTACGGCCAGGCGGTTGCCGCGCTTGATCAGCGGGATGACGCGGGTCTCGGCCAGCAGCTTGCGGTCGATCTGGTCCAGGGGCAGGGTGCTGAAGTCCAGACTGGCCAGATCCATCAGCGGCATGCCGAAGGTCTCGGACAGGAAAGTGGCCAGCCGCAGCGGGCTCAGCACCTTGCTGTTGATGACCAGCTCGTCAAGGAAGTGGCCATTCTCGGCAGCCTGGGCCTTGGCATGGGCTTCCCGCGCCTGCTCGGGCGACAGCAGCTGGTGCTGGATCAGCACGCGGGCAATGCCGGGCAGCTGCGCGGCATCGACCTTGTCGGCACGTTCGTTCTTTGCTTGCGGTGGAAGATTTGCGGACACGGGCAACCTACCCTCATGGATCAGGAAAAGCCGGGAAGGATCCATTCCCGGACCCTGCCTGGCCCATGAGTGTGCCGCGCCCTGTGGCCGCTTGCATCAGTTGGCGGGAGGCCATGCGCCCAACGGACGGCCTCCTGCTACGAACGGCACCGACCTGATGTTTCGGGAAGATCCGACCCGGGCGTCGCTCGACCCGGGTGTTGCACCGGTGCCGTCCGGGTTCAGTCGCCGCCCAGCGTGTCTTCCAGGAACGAGGCGGACGGCACGAAGAAGGCGGTACCGGTGACGGCGCGGC
>CAUVLK010000146.1:0-6637 GCA_963552635.1 uncultured Lautropia sp.
ACAGCAAGGAAGGCTCCTGGAGGACGGCAGTCCTCCGACATTATCAGAGCCTTGGCCAGGGCACGCTCAAAACCCCCGGCGTACCGACATTGCCCGTCAGTGGAAATGCGGGCTGGTCGTCTCGGCCCCTTCGGGCATCTGCACGTGCACCAGTTCACCGCTGCGATCGGGATAGAACGGCGAGCCGCAGTCCTCGCAGAACTCGGGCTCCATCAGCGCATTCCAGACCCGCAGGTCGTTGACCCCCACTTCCTGCAGCGTGCTGCGGATCTGCTCCAGCGGCGTGGGTTCGTCATTCTCGGATTCTGGGCCCAGCAGCGGCCAGACAATGCCCTGCACGACGTCGCCGGTCTCGCCCAGCGAAAGGCCGATCCGGTATTCATCCACGCGGGTGTAGCCGAAACCGGCCACGGAGGCCTTGATGGAAGAGGCTTCCACGCCCAGGGTGTGAACCAGATAATGGACAGCCGCCTTGATGCCCCAGATACGCACCAGCCGGTCGGACTCGCGCAGGTTGGCATGGTAGGCGTCGGGCAGCAGGGACTCGAAGCCGCAACCAGGCAGCAACGGCTCGAAAAGCGGCCGGGTGGCTTCCACCCAGGCCTTCAGGCAGTCTTCGCGCGAGCGATGGGCCGAACCGGAAAGCTGCCAGCGAAACACCGGGTGGTTCACGTCAGGCACCACCACGCAGCCCAGCAGGAAACGTGTGTCGGCCAGCATCTCGGCCGTTTCGGGCATGGACTTCAGGTCGAAGCGTCCCTGGCTGCCATTGGCAGTGGAAACCGCCATGCGGCGGGTGAGCTTGCGCAGCTCGGCAAAGTCATGCGGCAGCTGATCCAGGCTGTAGAGCCAGGGCATCAGCTGGAAACGCACATCGGGGGCCAGCACCAGCTCGTGCCACAGCCGCAGCAGCTCGGCCATCACCGGGGCGGGAATGGCCCGGGTGGGAATGCTGAAGCGCGTCCAGGCCACGATGGGCGCCGTGACCAGCAAGGCATGCAGCGGGGCTGCGGGCCGGTCGTCGGCAGCATGTCCACGCAGCGCCGACGGCTGCACGGGCACGGTCTCGGCGGCATGCTCGATGGCCTCGACCAGGGCACCGTAGGCCGTGCCGTCCTGCTGGCTGAGCTGATCGAGCGCTGTGCCGACGGCCGACGGATGCACGCCATCCAGGAGACGATCAAGCACCTGGGCCAGCCTGCCCTCCCAGAACATGCCTTCGGTACGGCTGCCCGCCCTGGCCAGTCCGAGCGAAGCCGACACGAGGGCCTCGACATCCGGAGAGGCCTGGGAGACCCGTTGCCGGGCACGATGCGAGACGCGGAGTTCTTTGCTGGACATGCCGGCAGTGTAACGGAAAGTGGAGAAAGGGTGGCGTTGCTTCAGTGATGCCAGCGCATCGACGATTTGAACTGTTTTTCCAGGGCGACGAGCCCCTGTTCGTGCAGCTGTCGCTCGGCATCGGTGGCCAGGCGCACCCGCAGGCCGGTGGGCGGCCAGCGGCCGCCACCGGCATCAGCCACAGTGCCACCTTCATCGTCCTCAGCCGAGGACCCGATGTCGAAACTGCCCTGGCCACGCGTCATGCCCAGATACACCTCGGCCAGCAGTTCCGAGTCCAGCAGTGCGCCGTGCAGCGTGCGGTGCTTGTTGGGAACCATCAGGCGCTCGCACAGCGCATCCAGATTGTTGCGCTTGCCGGGGTAACGTTCACGCGCCATGGCCAGCGAATCGGTCACGCACGCCACATGCGAGGCGAAGGTGCCACGATCCAGCCTCGCCAGCTCGGCATCCAGAAAGCCGGTATCGAAGCTGGCGTTGTGGATGATGATCTCGGCGCCCCGGCAGAAATCCAGAAACTGGTCGACGATCTGGGCGAAGGTGGGCTTGTCACGCAGGTCGTCCCAGGTCATGCCGTGAACGGCCGCCGCCCCCTCGTCCACCTCACGCTCGGGGTTGATGTACAGGTGCAGGTTGTTGCGGGTGATGCGCCGGTTGACCATCTCCACGCAGCCGATCTCGATGATGCGGTGCCCCTTGGAGGCTTCCAGACCGGTGGTCTCGGTATCCAGCACCACCTGGCGGGTGACTTCTCCCATCAGGCGCCTCCGCGCGCTTTCTGCAGTGCCGCCACGGCCAGCCGGTCGGCACGCTCGTTGTTCACGTTGCCCTGGTGGCCACGCACCCAGCGTACCGACACCTTGCGGGCGTCGGCCACGGCAAACAGTCGCTTCCACAGCTCCAGGTTGGCTACGGGGTCGCCCTTGGCGTTGCGAAAGCCCCGACGCTCCCAGCCGGCACGCCATTCGCTCAGCCCCTTCAGCACGTATTGGCTGTCGGAGACCAGCTCCACCGCAGCGCCTTCAGGCGTGCGCAACAGGCCCTCGATGGCGGCCGTGATCTCGGCGATCTGGTTGGTACCCGGCCCGATGAAGCCGTGGTCGGCGGCTGTCTCGGCGCCATCAGGCGCAAAGACCACCACGCCCCAGGCCGCAGGCCCGGGATTGGTCGGCGCGCACGCCCCATCGGTATAGGCAACCCATCTGTTCGTCATGAAATCCGTCATCGGCAGCTGTCAAAAAGGGGCAGCCATTCTAGAGCGGATTCCCGTCTCGTGGGCCGGCACCGTGCGTCCCGGCCGGATGGCCTGCCCGGTACAAGCGAGACCCCACGTCCTCGGCAGACATCGACGCGGGCTCCCGGCAGGACGAACTCCGTCCCCCCACGGCCACCGCGGCGCCACGGCGGGCCGACACATCCCGCCAGGCCGGCCCCACCAGCCGCATGCCGCGCACCCGCTTCACGGCGCTGACCAGATAGACCGCCCCGCAGACCGGCCACCAGCGGTCGCCGGCCCGCTCCAGAAAGCGCTGGCTGCGGGCCAGCCATTTCTGACGCAGGAAGGGCCAGGCATAGCCGCCATACACCGTGTCGTCGGGCTCGAAGCTCAGCAGTCGGACCCAGTCACGGACATGAGGCGCACCGATGAGCGCACCTTCGTGTGGCAGAAAGCCGCCGCCCAGCCAGCCCGGCAACGCGTGACGCAGCCCCCACAGCGACCACGGGTTGATGCCCAGCACCACCAGGTGCCCTTCGGGACGCAGCACCCGGTCCACCTCACGCAGCAGCTGATGAGGATCGGCGCAGTCCTCCAGCCGATGCGGCATCACCACCAGATCCACCGACTGGCTGGCGAAGGGCAGCTCGCCATAGTCTGCCACCCGCAGGTCGGGCTGCCATTCGCCCTCGCCCACCGGCCGCGTGCCCTGCATCACACGGATGCGGTGCGGCATGCGGTTGTCGGCCAGCGCATCCAGTGCCGGCATGCCCAGCTGCACCGCGTAATAGCCAAAGACATTGCCCACAGCACAGGCCAGCTGCCGCCCTTCCCACTGCAGCAGGTAGCGACCGGGCGGCGTGGTCAGCCAGCCCGTCCAGGCGTCCGGATTGCCTTTATGATCGGGAGTGTTCGGGGTTGGGGGCGTCGCCCCGGCACGTTTGTCCATGCGTTTCCATTCACCAGACGCCAGAGGGAAGACCAGAACCCGTCCCACGGCACGCGCATTCTACGGATGAACGTGCCCCGCGTCGGGCAGGTTCGGGGAATCCCTGCGGAGCACCCATGATCGCCGAAACCGCCGAGATCCTCCATTCACCCTACCGAAGCCGTACCGTGGTTCCGATTCCAGCGCTGCAGGACAACTACATCTGGCGCATCGGTGCCGGTCCCGCCTTCGTGGTGGTCGATCCCGGCCAGGCGCAGCCGGTGGTGGACAGCCTGCAGGCCAGCGGCGGGTCGCTTGCTGCCATCCTTGTCACCCACCATCATCACGACCACGTCGACGGCATTCCTGAGCTGGCGTCACGCTGGCCGTCGGCACGCGTCATCGGGCCGGCCGACTGTGCGGCCAAGGGCGTACGCGAGGCCGTGGGTCATGGCGATGTCGTCGAGATCCCCGAGGTGGGTCTGAGCCTTCAGGTCGTGGCCACCCCGGGCCACACCCGGGATCATCTCTCCTATTTCTGCCCGCAATTGCCCGAGCATCCGCACCCGGCGTTGTTTTGTGGCGACACATTGTTTCTGGCAGGTTGTGGCCGCGTCTTCGACGGTACGCTGGAGCAGCATTTCGATTCGCTGGGCCGGCTGAGCACCCTGCCCCATGACACCCAGGTCTACGCCGCCCACGAATACACCGTCACCAACCTGCACTTCGCCCGGCAGGCCGAACCCGACAATGAACGGATAACCCGGCGCCTGCAAGATGCGCTGCTGCTGCGCGCCCAGGGGCAATGCACGTTGCCGGGGCAGCTGGACGAAGAGCTGGCCACCAACCCCTTCCTGCGCAGCCACCTGCCGGCGCTGGCCCGCCACCTGCCCGGCGGCGCCCTGCCAGAAGGCACCAGTGCCTTCGAGGTGTTCGTGGCGCTGCGCCAGTGGCGAAACGGTTTCCGCCCCCCTGCCACCAGCTGACGGACGGACAGCCACCCCTGAAGAAAGCGGAAGTCGGTTACTTTGGCCGACAGGTTACTGTGCTATTGTCAGAAGGCTCTCAATTCCAGTCTGCCTGCCGGTCTTCCGGCTCGGCCGTCTGGGTTGCACGCCCCGTCGGACGGCAACCCGTGTCGGCCGCCCCGACCCTTCCGGCGCAGCATCACAGGTACCGCCCGTGCGCGCTCATCGTCCCTCCCGCCAGCCCGGCCTTCCTTCTCCGCTTTCCCAGACGGCGGTGCGCCAGCCTCTGCGGCGCAGCCGGCTGGCGCGGCTGCTGGCCCATGCCGGCATGGTGCTGGGAGCCGGCTGGCTGGCCGCCTGTTCCAGCGTCTCGCCCGGCACCACGGCCCAGAACACCCATGGCGCACAGCTGCGGCATGGCGAGCCGGTCTTCGTGACCGAAAGCGATGCCGTGCGCCAGCTCAATGCTGCCAGTCAGGCCCAGGGCGACGACGGCGAGGTCATCGTCAGCAACGACCTCTGGGACCGCATCCGTGCCGGCTTTGCCATGCCGGAGCTGGATTCGCCCCTGGTGGCCCGCCACGAGCAGTACTACCTGTCCCGCCCCGACTACCTGCAGCGCATGTTCGGACGCGGCTCGTTCTACCTGCACCACATCGTCGAGGAAGTCGAGCGCCGGGGCATGCCCACCGAACTGGCACTGCTGCCCTTCGTGGAAAGCGCGATGAACCCTTCGGCGCTGTCCTCGGCCAAGGCCGCCGGCCTGTGGCAGTTCATTCCGGCCACCGGCAAGCGCTACGACCTGAATCAGAACTGGTGGGTGGACAACCGCCGCGACGTGGTGCAGTCCACGCGAGCGGCGCTGGACTACCTCCAGAGCATCTACCAGATGAACGGGGACGACTGGTTCCTGGCACTGGCCTCGTACAACTGGGGCGAAGGCGCCGTGCGCAAGGCCGTGCGTGCCAACCAGGCCGCCGGCAAGCCGGCCGACTATGCGCACCTGCGCATGCCCAACGAGACCCGCAACTACGTGCCCAAGCTGCTGGCGCTCAAGCACATCGTGCTCAATGCCCGCCAGCTGGGCCTGCAGCTGCCCGACCTGCCCGACCAGCCCTACTTCGTCACCGTCGAGAAGACCCGACCCATCGACCTCAAGCTGGCGGCCCAGTTCGCCGGCATGACCGAGGCCGAGTTCCTGGCGCTGAACCCGGCCCACAACCGGCCCGTCATCTCCGCCAGCCGCAACAACACCCTCAAGATCCCGGTCGATCGCATTGAGCGCTTCAAGGCAGCCATGGCCGAGCACGCTGCCCAGAAGCGGCCCTTCGTCTCCTGGCAGCCGCACACGCTGCAACCCGGTGAAAGCCTGGCCGAGATCGCCAGTCGCGGAGGCCTTACCGTGCCCGCCCTGCTGCGCGCCAACGGCATTTCCGCCGGCACGCACCTGCTGGCCGGCACGCGACTGCTGGTGCCCACGCACCGTGTGAGTGACGAGAACCTCGTCGAGCAGTTCGACGGCCCGCGCCTGTATCAGCAGGTGGATGCCGGTCCGCTGGTTCACCGTGTCCGCCGCGGCGAGACCGGCGCCTCCATCGCCCGCCGCTATGGCCTCACGCTGGCCGAACTGCGCGCCATGAACCGGCGTGTCTCCCCCCTCAAGCCAGGCATGACGCTGACGGTTCGCCGCAGCCAGAAACAGACCGTGCTGGTGGCCGAAGACGGTTCCCGCAAGGTGATCAGCCGTCAGGCCACCGTACCGGCCGCAGCCACGGCCGGGACGACCACGACCTCGTCGGGCAGCCATACCGCCATCCGGCTGGTGCACTACAGCCCGGCCCGCACCCAGACAGGCAGCAGCAACACGGCCGCCAGCCGCAGCACGGCCTCCCGCCTAGACAACCGTGTCACCCTGCGTTCCGACCGCAGCGCCACCCGCCACACCCTGCGTCAAAGCGGCAAGACCACCGTGGCTCTGGCCGACACCACCAGCCGCACGCGCAGCACTGCACCGGCCAGCACCAGCGCGCGCAGCGCCACCGCACGCAAGAGCAGCAGCGTCACGACAGCTACCGGCAAACGGCTGAAGGCAGCTTCCGCTAGCAGCACCAGCCGTGGCAGCTCCTCCAGCCGCTCAGCCAGCACCAAGGCTGCCTCGGCCAAGTCTGCCAGCAGCCGCAAGGC
>CAUVLK010000147.1:0-6629 GCA_963552635.1 uncultured Lautropia sp.
CGTCACCATCGTCTGGGACTTCCGGCTGCCGGTGGCGCTGATGGCCATCGTGGTGGGCGCGGCCCTGGGCCTGGGCGGTGCCGAGATGCAGACGCTGCTGGACAACCCGCTGGCCAGCCCCTACACGCTGGGCCTGGCGGCAGCAGCCGGCCTGGGCGCCGCACTCGGTCTGCACGCCGACGCCATCGGGATCTCCATCGACCCGCTCATCAGCGTGCCGCTGGGCGCGTTCTTCATGTGCATGCTGGCCGCCTCGGTGCTGTTCGGCATCGCCATGTTCCGCCAGGTCAACGCCCAGACGCTGATCCTCGCGGGCATCGCACTGCTGTTCCTGTTCCAGTCGCTGATGTCCATGCTGCAGTTCATGTCGTCCCCCGAACTGAACCAGCAGATCATCTTCTGGCTGTTCGGCAGCCTGCAGCGCAGCTCCTGGTGGTCGCTGGCCATCACCGGCACGGTCACCGTGGTGTGCACCATCCTGCTGATGGCCGATGCCTGGAAGCTGACGGCCCTGCGCCTGGGCGAGGCCCGTGCGCGCAGTCTGGGCGTGGACGTGGCCAAGCTGCGGCTCAAGACGCTCGTCCTGGTCGCACTGCTCACCTCCACCGCCATCAGCTTCGTCGGCGTCATCGGCTTCATCGGCCTGGTGGCCCCGCACATCGCCCGCATGCTGGTGGGCGAGGACCAGCGATTCTTCATCCCGCTGTCCATGCTGTGCGGTGCCGTCATGCTGTCGGCCGCGTCGGTGCTGTCCAAGATCATCGTCCCCGGGGCGCTGTTCCCGGTCGGCGTGGTCACGGCCATCATCGGTGTGCCCTTCTTCTTCTGGCTGATCCTGGGATGGAGGCGCGGTCATGCTTGAAGTCGAGAACCTCCACCTGCATGCCGGCACCCACCCGGTGGCCTGCGGCTACTCGGTGCAGTTCCACCCCGGCGAAGTCACGGCCATCATCGGCCCCAACGGCTGCGGCAAGACCAGCCTGATGCGCGCCCTCTTCGGCGAGCTGCATCCCAGCGCCGGCCACATCCGCCTCAACGGTGACGACCAGCGCGAAGAGCGGCTGCCCGTCTGGCGCCAGCGCTTCGGCTACATGCCGCAGGACACCCGGCTGGACCTGGATCTCTCCACCCTGGAGGTGGTGATGCTGGGCCGGCTGGACCGTCTGGGCATGCGGGTCGATGACGACACCGTGCTGGCAGCGCTCAATGCGCTGGAAGCCGTGGGCCTGCTGCACATCGCCGAGCGCCCCATCTACGCGCTCAGTGGCGGCCAGCGGCAGATGGCGCTGTTCGCCCAGGTGCTGCTGCGCTCGCCCGAAGTGATGATGCTGGATGAGCCCGTGAGTGCGCTGGACATGCGCTACCAGGTGGTGCTGATGGACCACCTGCACAAGCAGACCCGCAAGCACAACTGGATCACCGTCACCATCCTGCACGACCTGAACCTGGCGGCGCAGTATGCCGACCGGTTGGTGGTGCTGGACAAGGGCAAGCTGCAGGCCTACGGACCACCGGCCGAGGTCATCACGGCCGAGCTGATCCAGCGCCTGTACGACGTGCCGGTGGACGTGCAGATCGACCGCTTCGGCCATCCGCACGTGCGCACCATCCGCTACCAGGCCGAGGACGACGCCGTACCACCGGCCGCCGCCCAGGGCACGGCCGGCATCGCCGGCTGATCCTTCGCCCGTCAGCCCCGTCCGGCAGGCCCAGGGCCAGCCGGACGCCACGTAATTTTCCCTGCCCGTGCATGCGCTGTACGGGCTCCTTACCGGAAACCCCGATCATGAAAAAGACCCTGACCGCCCTGGCCGCCTCCGCAGCACTGCTGATGCTGGCCAACCCCGCCCACGCCGCCGAGCACGTCGTGAAGATGCTCAACAACGGCAAGGAAGGTGGCATGGTGTTCGAGCCCGCCTACCTCAAGGTGGATGTGGGCGACACCGTCATCTTCGAGCCCACCAACTCGGGCCACCAGGTCCGTTCGCTGGCCGTTCCCGAAGGCATCACCCCCTGGAAGAGCGAGCTGGACAAGCCCTTCACGCTGAAGGTGGACAAGGAAGGCCTCTACTTCTACGACTGCCCCCCGCACCTGATGATGGCCATGATCGGCATCATCCAGGCCGGCAAGGCCACCAACCGTGAGGCCGTGGAAAAAGCCTTCAAGGCCAACCGCGGCCGCATGATGATGAACGGCAAGCGGGCCGACAAGCTGCTGGAAGCGATCCAGTAAACCCGATCAACGCCGCCGGGCCGGACGTGCCCGGTCCTGGCGCTCCCGCTCCAGGCGGCCTCGGCCCGAGCGCTCCCGGGGCGGCTGCCCTTCGGACGGCCGCGTCTGGGATGGCCGGACCTGGGGCGCGCGATCCCTTCCGCCCTGCCCCGACGTCTCCATCCACCAGCCCGACTGGGCGTCCTGCCCCAGCAGCTGCCACAGCACGGGCATGGCTTCCTGCAATTCGGCCGCCAGCGTGTAGGGCGGGTTGATGACAAAGACACCGCTGCCATAAAGCCCGTAACCATCCTCCGGCGGCGCGCCCACCTGCAGGCGGACATCCAGCCAGTCGGTCACGCCCGGCAGCCCGGGCAGCTGATCCAGCAGCAGCATCAGCTCGCGCCGGCGCACGAGCGGATACCACAGCATCATCGTGCCCGTGGCAAAGCGCTCCAGCGCCTCCATCAGCGTGCGACGTGCCTTGGCGTAGTCCCGCTTGTCCTCGTAGGAGGGGTCGATGGCCACCAGCCCCCGGCGCGAGACGGGCGGCAGCAGCGCCTTCAGCCCGGCAAAGCCATCCTCGCCGAAGACCTGGACCTGCCGCCGATGCGCGGCCTCCAGGTTGTCGTGCAGGACCCGGATCTCGGTCGGGTGCGCCTCGAAGCAGCGCAGCCGGTCCTGCGGTCGCATCAGCTGCAGCGCCAGCCAGGGCGAGCCCGGATACCAGCGGGGCAGCCGCCCCGTAGGCTGAGCAGCACGTCGGGCCACAGGTCGGCTTGTGCCGCCTTCGGCTGTTTCGGCAGCCACGGCGTCACCGGCTGCTTCGTCATGGCGCCCTGTTCCGGCCGATGCCCTCCGCTGAGCCGCACGCTCGCGGGTGGCTTCCTCCTGCTCGGCGTCGAAACGCGCCACCTCATCACGATAGTCGGCCAGTAGCGCCGGCAGCTTCCGGGCCTGCCACAGCGCCTCGATGCCACTGCGGTATTCGGCGTTCTTGCGTGTCTGGGCCGCATCCAGCCGGTAGCACCCTGCACCGGCGTGCGTGTCGAAGACCCAGAACGACTTGTCCTTCAGGGCCAGGTGGCGCAGGATGGCCACCAGGATGGCGTGCTTGAGCACATCGGCATGGTTGCCGACATGAAAGGCGTGGCGATAACTGAACATGGGCGCGGCGATCCGGAAAGGGGCGACGAAAGCTCGTCGGCCCCCAATGATCGCACGGGCGTCACTGCTCGTCTTCGGGCTTCACGATGGTGCGCACGCGCTTGTGACGGACGACCACCACACCGGCAGGCGGTGCCGCAGGCCGGCGCGGTGCCACACCGGGACGCGATGCCGTGAGCCGCGAACCCTCGATGCGGCCGCCAGCCTCGCGGTTGATCTCGACACGTGGACGCGCGGGGCTTTCGATGGCTGGCTGGCGCCAGGAGCGCATCGGCGCCCCTTCGCCCTCCGGACGGCGGGAGTGATCCATGCCATCGGCCTGACGGCCCGCCGAGGGTCTGGCATTGCCGCGCACCGGCTTGCGGCTGCTGGCCTTGGCACTTCCACCGCGCTTCTGCGCACGCATCACGCTGCTGACGGCATGGTGATAGAGCGCCACGTCGCCACTGCGGGTCTGCAGCAGCAGCATGTTGGAATCGAAGGAGCGGATCTGCCCGTGCAGGCAGGTGCCGGTGACCAGATAGACATCCACCCAGGTGCGCGCCCGGCGCAGGCTGTTGAGCGTGGAGAACTGCTGGTTGAGCAAGGACGAATCCGAAGACGGCTCCTCGGCCGTTGCGGACGTGGACTGTCTGGATGAAGGCGCCGCCTCTTCGGCGGCCGTCGTGGCCTGCGCGACCGGCTCCGGTGCTGCCGATTCCGCGTTCAGTTCGGCTGCATCACTTCCGCTCACAGACTTCCTCCATCGATCAATATCACATGCGGGATTTATTCCTTCATTATCAGCCCGATCCGTCCCGCAGGGCAAACCCCAGCCCCTTGTATCCCACGATTTGCGGCGAGTCGCTTTCTTTCGGCAACATTTCGCACCATCGGGACAACATCCTGCCCTTCGCGTCATCCCCGGTGGCACGCCATGCCGGGACTATCCATCGTCATCTGCGGGGAAACCAGCCCTGCCCCGGAGCGGCACGCCTGCTAAGCTCACGAAAACGCATCGCAGTACATACAGGAGACCCGCCATGACCCCCAATCCCATCGACGACCCCACCCTGATTGCCGAAATCGCCCCCACCGGCAAACTGCGCGCCGTCATCAACCTGGGCAATGCCGTGCTGGCCCGGCGGCAGCCCGACAGCGACGAGCCCGCCGGCGTGTCGGTCGACCTGGCACGCGCCTTCGCCCGCCTGCTGGGCCTGGACCTGGAACTGATCCCCGTGAAAGTGGCGGCCGAGGCCGTGGCCGCCGTCACCGAGGAACGGGCCGACATCGGCTTCTTCGCCATCGACCCGGGCCGTGGCGCCGGCATTGCCTTCACCGCCCCTTACGTGCTCATCGAAGGCGCCTACCTGGTGCGCAACGACTCGCCGCTCACCGACAACGCCCAGGTCGACGCTCCCGGCAACGACATCGTGGTCGGCAAGGGCAGCGCCTATGATCTCTATCTCAGCCGCCACATCCAGCACGCCAGCCTGGTGCGCGCCGCGTCGTCACAGGCCGTGGTCGACACCTTCCTGACGGGCAACCACCAGGTGGCCGCCGGCGTGCGCCAGCAGCTGGAGACCGACGCCGCCCGCGTGCCCGGCCTGCGCCTGCTGCCGGGCCGCTTCATGGTCATCGAACAGGCCATGGGCCTGCCCCGCGGCCGCAGCGCCCGTGCCGAGGCCCTGCTGCGCAGCTTCGTCGAGCACGCCAAGGCCAGCGGCGAAGTGGCCGCCGCCCTGCAGCGCAACCAGGTCCAGGGCGTCTCCGTGACCCCGCCCGCGCGCGGCTGAGCCCCCCATCGGATCCTCTCCTTCGCATCAGCATCACCCCGTCACGGGCCACCGCCCCCACAGTCTGTCCTCGGCACCCTGTCATCCACATCTCCGGGCAGGCGCGGGGCGGATGGCAGGATGCCGGTGTCAGGCTCGGCTGACACAAAATCGAACAGATCCATGTCCCCGGTTGCTGCCAATTGACAGCCGGCCGGGGCAGAAGGCATGCTTCGCGCCGGACGGTTCCATTCGGCAAAAAAACCCGATACACCATCGCCATTCATCAAGAATGGCCAATTTGCGCATACCATTGAGGGTTTCTACTGAAAACGGCCTCACCGACGGGCCGGGCCCCTGCCCGGTCGGCCCCTTCACAGGCCATCCCGCGCGCCGCCGCCCGTCCCAAGGACTGACATGACCGAGTTCGTTCCCCAAAACAGCTACACCAAAGAAGAACTGATCGCCTGCGGCAAGGGCCAGCTGTTCGGCCCCGGCAATGCCCGGCTGCCCCTGCCCAACATGCTGATGGTCGACCGCATCGTCGAGATCAACCGTGACGGCGGCAAGTACGGCCGTGGCGAGATCATCGCTGAGCTGGACATCACCCCCGACCTGTGGTTCTTCGGCTGCCACTTCGAAAGCGACCCCGTCATGCCGGGCTGTCTGGGGCTGGACGCCATGTGGCAGCTGGTCGGCTTCTTCCTGGGCTGGACCGGCGCCCCCGGCCGCGGTCGCGCCCTGGGTTGCGGCGAGGTCAAGTTCAGTGGCCAGGTGCTGCCCAAGCACCGCAAGATCACCTATCACATCCACATGAAGCGCGTGATGAACAGCAAGCTGGTGCTGGGCATCGCCGATGCAGAGATGAGCGTGGACGGCCGCAAGATCTACGAAGGCAACGGTCTGCGCGTGGGTCTGTTCACCAGCACGGACGACTTCTGAACCCCGTGCCGAGGAACCCCGCCCATCGCCTGTCACGCAAGCATCCGGGAGCCAAAACATGAAACGAGTCGTCGTCACCGGTATAGGCATCGTCTCCAGTCTGGGCAACAACTGCCGGGAGGTCCTGGCATCGTTGCGCGCGCTGAAGTCGGGCATCACCTTCGACCCCGTCTATCGGGACATGGGGCTGCGCTCCCAGGTTGCCGGCAACATCGCCCTTGATCCCAAGGAGCACATCGATCGCAAGATCCTGCGCTTCATGGGACCGGCTGCCGCCTACTCCTACATCGCCCTGCAGGAGGCCATCGCCCAGTCCGGGCTCACCCCCGAACAGGTCTCCAACCTGCGCACCGGCATCGTCGCCGGCAGCGGCGGAGCCTCGTCGTCGTCGCAGGTGGAGCTGGCCGACGTGCTGCGTGCCAGCGGCATCAAGCGCGTGGGCCCCTACGGCGTCACCAAGTGCATGGGCTCCACCGTCTCGGCCTGCCTGGCCACGCCCTTCCAGATCAAGGGCGTCAACTACTCCATCAGCTCGGCCTGCTCCACCAGCGCCC
>CAUVLK010000148.1:0-6627 GCA_963552635.1 uncultured Lautropia sp.
GATCGATCCGGAGGCGCCTTCGCAGATGCGCTCCTACGAGGTGCTGACGCGGCTGCGCGACAAGGATGGTCAGCTGATCCGCCCGCCCGAATTCCTCACGCTGGCTTCGCAGGCACAGATGTCGGTGCCGCTGGACCGCGGCGTGATCCGCCTGGCCTTCGAGTGGCTGGCCGCCAATCCCGAGGCGCTGGCACTGACCTGGAAGTGCTCGATCAACCTCGCCGGCGCCACGATGAGCGACGACACCATCGCCGACTTCATCCGCGAACAGCGTGCCAACAACGCCATCCCGGCCGCCAAGGTGGTCTTCGAGATCACCGAAAGCGAGGCCATCCGGAATCCGGCTGCTGCCTCCCGCCTGGTGGACGACCTGAAGGCCCAGGGCTTCGGCATCGCGCTGGACGACTTCGGCACCGGCCTGGCCACCTTCGAGTACCTGAAGCGCTTCCCGCTCGACTACCTGAAGATCGACGGCTCCTTCGTGCGCAACCTGATGACCAACCCCATCGACGAGGAAATCATCCTCTCCACCGTGCGGGTGGCCAAGCGCCTGAAGCTGCGCACCATCGCCGAGCACGTCCACAACGCCGCCATCTACGAGCGTCTGACCGATCTGGGCGTCTCGTACCTGCAGGGTGATTTCTTCGGCAAGGCCATGCCACTGGGCGAGATGTTCGAGCGTCAGGCCCCATCCACCGCTCACCTGCGCCAGCCCACGCCGCGGCCGCTGCAGGGCACGCCCATTCCCAGCGCTCCGCCGCCTTCGGTCGGCAACACGGTGGGTGGCGCCTCGGTGCTGCACTGAGGCCCGCCACCTGGGGGATATCAGGGTGACATGAGCCGCACTGGTCCCCTGCCTGTCGTCTGTGCTTCCGGGGCTTCTGGCGGCCCTGCCCCTTTCGTGGCCAGATCCGGGCAAGCAGGGAATGGCCTGGACGCAACAGGAAACGACACACAACCGGCCCACGGATTTGCGTTTCAGGAAAAGATGCTGTTATACTGTGGGTCTGTCGGGGCGTAGCGCAGTCTGGTAGCGTACTTGCATGGGGTGCAAGGGGTCGAGTGTTCGAATCACTCCGTCCCGACCAAAAATCCCTGAAAGCCGGTTGTTCGCAAGAGCAACCGGCTTTTTTCATGGCCCTTTCATGGGCAGGTTTCCTGCCCTGTCTGCAAATGAAGATCACCCTGCAGCGCCCCAGCGGCTTTCTGCGCAATAGCGTGGCCCGCGCACTGCCGCTGACAATCTTTCTGAATGGCGAGCCCATCGGCAAGCTGGCCACGGGCGAAAGCAAGGCCTTTCCGCTGCCGGATGAAGGCGGCGTGCTGCAGGTGGGCATATCCTGGCGGGACGAGGGCCTGGAACCCATCAACCGGGATCCGGATCGGCGCATCTCCGGCTGCTCGATCTCCAGCCAGGGGCTGGCACTGGGCCCCGAAGACGATGGCGCCACGCTGCAGGCCGTCACGGCAGCCTGGGTCATCCTCGACCCGTTCATGCTGTATATCCTGCCCTGGATACGTCACAGGGTCCTCCGGATCCGGCGAGCCGAGGGCTGATCCGTCTATCCCAAAAGGGAATTTTCCTCTCGTGCAGGACAGAGAGCCCCTTTCTGTGGGCCTCCGACACCATCAATGGCCGTCACCGTCAATCGGATTGACTATCATTAGCATATCGAGGCAGTACGCCGAGTGGTGCACTGCCGGCCATGAAGGAGGAGTCGCCATGACCGACAAGATATCTCCGGCCACTGTCAGTGCCCTGTCGGAAACGATGCTGATCCCGCTATGGGCCAAGGCGGTGGAGCAGCAACAGCCCCAGCCGCTGCTGAAGGACGCCGAAGCGCCACGGATGCTGGCGATGATCGACTACGACTTCGACCGCTTCAAAGGGGCGCGGATGTCGCAGCCTGGTTGCTGTGGTCGAGCCGCGCTGATCGACGACGAGGTGCAGGCCTTCATCCGGCAGCATCCTGATGCCGTCGTGGCGCAGATTGGCGCCGGCATCGATGCACGTTTCGAGCGCCTGGGGCGACCTGCCATCACGGCCTGGGTGGACATGGACCTGCCGGAGGTGATCGCGCTGCGCCGGATGCTGCTGCCCGCCTCCACCAACATCTACCTGGAAGGTTCGCTGCTGGACGAGGGCTGGACCGCCACGCTGGCGGCTTACGGCAAGCCGTTGCTGCTGGTTCTGGAGGGCGTCCTGATGTACTTCGATCAGGCGCAGGTACAGGCCTTCTTTGCCATGCTGGCACGCCGACTGCCCGGCGTGACGGTGGTCTTCGACATGCTGCCACCCTTTGTGCTGAAGCATGGCAAGCATCACGACGCGCTCAAGCGCATGGGTGGAAGCGCCCCCTCCTTCCAGTGGGCACTACGCGAGCCGCGGGACATGGAAGGCTGGCAGCCCGGTCTTCGGGTGCAGGTGACAGGACACCTCAGCGAGCGCTGTGGCAAGCGCTATCCGTGGCTGCTCCGGATGATCTACCGGACGAACTGGGGCCGCCAGAACATGGACCAGCGCATCATCCGGGTGGAAGTGGGGGCGATCCCCCATTGAAAGCCCTCAACAGGGGCTTCTGGCGTTCGGAAACGCCTGCATGAAGGCTTTGGGGCCCACCGCTTCAGGTGGGCCGAAAAGCTGTGTACGGAAGCTGGAGGGAAAGCTGCCGGATCAGGCCGGCGCGTCGCGCAGCAGGTCCAGCGCCACCATCAGGTCCTGCCGGATGGCCTCCACGTCGGACTGACGCAGGCTCAGCGTGATGTCCACCGGCTGGGTAAGTTCCGCTTCCTTCTTGCGGCCGGGCTGGGCCGTTTCCGCCAGGCGGTTGCGGGCACCGCTGATGGTGAAGCCGTGTTCGTACAGCAGCTCGCGGATGCGGCGGATGAGCAGCACCTCGTGGTGCTGGTAGTAACGGCGGTTGCCACGCCGCTTCATCGGACGCAGCTGGGTGAATTCCTGTTCCCAGTAGCGCAGCACGTGGGGCTTGACGCCACACAGCTCGCTCACTTCACCAATGGTGAAGTAGCGCTTGGCCGGAATGGGCGGCAGGATGGTACGGGTTTCGGTGGCCTTGGCGGCAGATGCACTCATGATTCAGTGTGGCCAGAAATGGCGCCAGCGTTCAGTGGCAGCGCGGCGGCCGGACGATGGGGAGCCTCGATCTGAGCCTTCAGCTTCTGGGAAGCGTGGAAGGTGACGACCCGACGCGCCGAGATGGGGATCTCCTCGCCCGTCTTGGGGTTGCGACCCGGGCGCTGCTGCTTGTCGCGCAGCTGGAAGTTGCCGAACCCCGAGAGCTTGACGCTTTCACCGCGGATCAGCGCAGCGCTGATCTCCTCGAAGAAGGTCTCGACCATGTCCTTGGCTTCACGCTTGTTCAGGCCCACGCGCTCGAACAGCATGTCGGCCAGCGCCGCCTTGGTCAGCGTGAAGGCGGGCTTGGCCAGCAGGTCCGCCAGGCTCTGCCCGGCGGACAGTTCGCCGGATTCGGGTTCCATCGGGTTCTGCGTCATTGTGGAAACAGCTCAGGCACGCAGCCGGGCACCGAACCGTGCCGTCAGCCGCCCGAGGATCAGGGCCACCACGGCCTCGACTTCCTCATCGCTCATCGTCCGGTCAGTATGTTGCATCCAGAGTCGGAAGGCAAGACTTTTCTCCTTATTTTCCAACCCCTTACCGCGATACTGGTCGAAAAGCCGCACGTGCCGGACACTGGCAGCAGCCGACTCGTCGCGCACCACTGCCCGGATTTCGGCCAGAACCTCGGCAGCCGGCACCTGTTCATCCAGCACCACGGCGAGGTCACGGATGGCCGGCGGGAAGCGGCTGTCACGTTGGTAGGAGGCCACAGGGCGCGTCTGCACGGCCGACCAGTCCAGCTCGGCCAGGAAGACCGGGCCCGGCAGGTCCAGTTCATCGATGAGCTGCGGATGCAGCGCCCCGATCCAGCCCACGGGCGTGCCGTCGGGCAGCTGGATGCGCGCCGACTGGCCGGGATGCAGGCCCGGATGGGAGGCGGCCACGAACTGCAGGTTCGCTTCCGGGTGTGCGGCTTCCAGATCTCCCTTCAGGTCGTAGAAGTCCACCGACCGGGTGGCCGCGCCCCACTGCGGATCCAGTGCGCTGCCATGGACCAGCACGCCCAGCTGCACGGGCTGTGCGATGTCGGCCAGCGCCAGCGGGCCGGCCGGTTGCCCCGGTGCCGGCCAGTAGACGCGGCCCACCTCGAAGAGGCGCACACGCTCGGCCTTGCGGTTCAGGTTGTGGCGCAGATTGGCCAGCAGCCCGCTCCAGAGCGAGGTGCGCATCACGTCCAGATGCTCGGCGATGGGGTTCTGCACCCGGATGACATCGCCTGCCGGCCGGAAGCGGCGATCGTCGGCGCTGTCGACGAAGCTGAAGTTGATGACTTCCTGGTAGTCGCGCGCGGCCCAGCGGCGCTTGAGCGCCAGCGTGCCCAGCCGTGCCTCGGGGGCCGGCCGCATGGCGATACGCGCCTGCGGCGGCCGGGTCGGGATGTGCTCATAGCCGTGCAGGCGGATCACTTCCTCGATCAGGTCCTCCTCGATGGCGATGTCGAAGCGCCGCGACGGCGGCGTGACCCGAAAGACCGTATCCGACGAACCGTTTCCGGCATCGACAGTCTCCTGCTCGAAGACGAAGCCCAGACGACGGAAGGCATCGGCGCAGTCCTCCGCCGACAGCGACAGACCACTGACACGCGCCAGGCGCGACAGGCGCATGGCCACCGGCTTGCGCTCAGGCAGCCCCGTGACCTGATCGCTGACCGGACCCGCCTGGCCTCCGCAGATCTCCAGCACCAGACGACTCAGGTACTCCAGATGCTCGACTACCGTCTCGGCATCGACGCCACGCTCGAAGCGCTGGGCGGCATCGGTGGTGAAGTTGTAGCGGCGCGGCCGGCCCATGATGGCGGACGGCCACCAGAAGGCGGCTTCCAGATAGACATCGGTGGTGTTTTCCGCATCCACCGCACTGCCCTGCCCGCCCATGATGCCGGCCAGGCTCACCGGGCCGTCATCATCGCAGACCACGCCCACCGGCAGGCCCTGGGCATCCGGCTCCACCGTCACGGTCTGGCCATTGAGCAGCTCCAGCTGTTCACCGGCACGGCCCCAGCGGACATGCAGACCGCCCTTCAGGCGCGCCAGATCGAAGATGTGCGTGGGACGACCCAGTTCCAGCAGCACGTAGTTGGAGATGTCCACCAGCGCCGAGATGGGGCGCTGACCGGCACGTGCCAGCCGCTGCTTCATCCAGTCCGGCGTGGGCGCCAAGGCGTTGACGCCGCGAATGACGCGACCGGCAAAGCGTCCGCACAGCGCCGGTTCCTCGATGCGGACCGGCAGGACAGCGTCGCTGGTCACGGCCACGGGGGCGAAGGCGGGTTCCTGCACGGGATGATTGGCCAGCGCGCCCAGATCGCGCGCCACGCCCAGCACCGACATGCAGTGCGCCAGGTTCGGCGTGAGCTTCAGCTCCAGCACGTCCTCGTCCAGGTCCAGTGCCTGACGCAGGTCGGTGCCCGGCTTCAGGTCAGCCGACAGTTCCAGGATGCCGGCGTGATCGTCGCCCATGCCCAGCTCACGGCCCGAGCACAGCATGCCGCCACTTTCCTGACCGCGCATCTTCGTCTTCTTGATGCGGAAATCACCGGGCAGCACGGCGCCGGGCAGTGCGCAGGCCGTCACCAGCCCGGCGCGCGCATTGGGCGCACCACAGACGATCTGCACCGGCTCGGCCTGGCCCACGTCCACCATGCACACCTGCAGGCGGTCGGCATCCGGGTGCTTGGCAGCACTGACGATGCGCACCACCACCACGCCGGAAAACGCGGCCGCCACCGGCTCGCGGGACTCCACTTCCATGCCACCCATGGTCAGCAGGTGCTCCAGTGCCGCCCCGTCCACCGGCGGATTGCAATAGTGGCGCAACCATTTCTCGGGAATTCTCATGATCGGATCAACACCTGCTTGGGAAAATCGGAAGGCATGGCCGGTGCGGGCATGACGCGGGCCGTGCACGGAAAAAGGGAAATCCGGCCGATCGGAAGGGCCGGGACATCATCAGGCGAACTGTCGCAGGAAGCGCAGGTCGTTCTCGTAGAAGAGGCGCAGGTCATCGACGCCATAGCGCAGCATGGCCAGCCGCTCGATGCCCGAGCCGAACGCGAAGCCGATGTGCTTCTCGGGATCCAGCCCCAGGTTGCGCACCACATTGGGATGCACCTGACCCGAACCGGAAACCTCCAGCCAGCGCCCCTTGAGCGGGCCGTCGGCAAAGCGCATGTCGATCTCGGCCGAGGGCTCGGTGAACGGGAAGTACGACGGACGGAAGCGCACGTCGATGTCGTCGCGCTCGAAGAAGCGATGCAGGAAGTCGGTATAGACGCTCTTCAGGTCGGCAAAGCTGATGTTCTCGTCCACCCAGAGGCCTTCCACCTGATGGAACATGGGCGAGTGCGTGGCGTCGGAATCCACCCGGTACGTCTTGCCCGGCACGATGACCTTCAACGGCGCCTGGTTCATCCGCGCGTAGCGCACCTGCATCGGGCTGGTGTGCGTGCGCAGCACCAGCGGCTGGGCCGAGGCATCGGCCTGGCT
>CAUVLK010000149.1:0-6608 GCA_963552635.1 uncultured Lautropia sp.
CCTGGTGCAGGTGGCCTCGGTGGAGGAGGGCAGTGCCGCGGCCCGCGCCGGTCTGCAGCTGGGTGACCACGTGCTGCGTGTGAACGGCCAGCCCATCTCGCGCGCCCAGCAGCTCATCCAGCAGGTGCAGGCTTCGGATGACTCGAAGCCGCTGCAGCTGCTGGTCCGTCGTGGCAACGGCGAGATCACCGTGCCGGTCACGCCGCAGCTCGTCTACGAGCAGGACGCCAAGGACGCCGGCGCACCGCCGCTGCGCAAGGGGCGCATCGGTGCCGGTCTGGTGCAGCAGTTCGAGATGGTGACAGTGGACCTGGGTCCGATCGAGGCGCTGGGCTATGGCGCCACGAAGACCTGGGAGATGTCGGTCTTCTCGCTGCGCATGCTGGGCAAGATGGTGGTGGGCAGCCTGTCCTGGAAAAACCTTTCCGGCCCTGTGGCCATTGCCGACTACGCCGGGCAGTCCGCTGCCATCGGCTGGTTCGCCTATGTGGGCTTCATGGCCCTGATCAGCGTGAGCCTGGGTGTGCTGAATCTGCTGCCGGTGCCCGTGCTCGACGGTGGGCGTTTGGTATATTACGCGCTCGAAGCGCTCAAAGGCAGCCCGTTTTCCGAGCGTTTCCGGCAGGTCACCATGCAGGTGGGCCTTGTCATGGTGGTCGGCCTGATGATTGTTGCACTCTTCAACGATCTCTCCCGCCTGTTGGGGTAACGCGCCGGCCACAGTCATTTCCACAGAATCTCTGACTGCGCGATAGACGATTCCGGCTGCCTTGGTCTCGCGCCGAGGAACCGGGTATCAAACACGCGATCTTCCCCCCATGGGCCAGCCACGGTGCCGCCGTCGTGCTGGCCGGCCTGGCCACCCTGGCGTGGTCGGCCCAGGCCCTGGCGTTCTCGCCGTTCGTCATCCGCGACATCCGCGTACAGGGTCTGCAGCGAACCGAAGCCGGTACCGTCTTCGGCTATCTGCCCATCCGCGTCGGTGACGAGCTCACGCCGGCGCGCGCCAGCGAGGCGATCAAGGCCCTCTACGCCACCGGCTTCTTCAAGGACGTGCAGCTCGCGCGTGACGGCGAGGTGCTGGTGGTGCGGGTGGAGGAACGCCCGGCCATCGCCTCGGTCGATGTGAGCGGCTCGCGCGAGTTCGATGCCGAGGCGCTGAAGAAGGCCATGCGCCAGGCCGGACTGGCCGAGGCACGCATCTTCGACCGCTCGGTGCTGGATCGGGCCGAGCAGGAGATCCGCCGCCAGTACCTGTCGCGCGGCAAGTATTCGGTCAAGATCACCTCGGCCGTCACGCCGCTGGCCCGCAACCGGGTGGCGGTGTCGCTGGCCATCGATGAGGGCGCCAGCGCCCGCATTGCCCAGATCCGCATCCTGGGCAACAAGGTGTTCAAGGAATCCGAGCTGCTCGACCAGATCAAGCTCACCACGCCCAACTGGCTGTCCTGGTACACCAAGACCGACCAGTATTCGCGCGAGAAGCTGGCGGGCGACCTGGAGACGCTGCGCTCGTTCTACCTGAACCGCGGCTACCTGGAATTCGGCATCGAGTCCACGCAGGTCTCCATCGACCCGGACCGCGAGAAGGTCTACGTCACGCTCACCATCCGGGAGGGCGAGCGCTACAAGGTGCGTGACCTCAAGTTCGGTGGCAACACGCTGGGGCGCGAGGAGCAGTTCCGCAAGGCGCTGGCACTCAGGCCTGGCGACACCTTCTCGGGCGAGAAGCTCACCCAGAGCGAGAAGAAGATCACCGACGACCTGGGGGCCATCGGCTACGCCTTTGCCAGCGTCAATCCGGTGCCCACCATCGACCGGGAGAAGCGCGAGGTCGATTACACGCTGAACATCGACCCGGGCCGGCGTGCCTACGTGCGGCGCATCACCATCGCCGGCAACCAGCGCACCCGTGACGAGGTCATCCGCCGCGAGCTGCGCCAGTTCGAGGGGGCCTGGTTCGACTCCGACAAGATCGCGCTCTCGCGCGACCGGGTCGAGCGGCTGGGCTACTTCCAGGACGTGCAGATCTCCAACGTGCCCGTGCCGGGCGTGCCCGACCAGGTGGATCTGCTGGTGAAGGTCACCGAACGCCCCACCGGCAACATGACCTTCGGTGCCGGCTACTCCACGACCGACAAGCTGCTCCTGCAGGTGGCGCTGAACGAGCCCAACTTCCTGGGGACCGGCAACACCTTCGGTGTCGAGATCAATACCGGCCAGACCCAGCGCACCGCCTCGGTCTCCTACGTGGACCCGTACTTCACCAACGACGGCGTGAGCCTGGGTGCGGATCTCTACTCCCGCACCTTCAACGCCTCCAACTCGGGCTTGGGCGACTACCGCATCCGCTCCTCTGGTGCGGGCCTGCGGCTGGGCATTCCGTACACCGAGCTGGACCGTCTGAGCTTCGGCCTGGTCTTCGAGCAGAACCAGATCAAGCCGGGCACCACGGGGCTGCCGCAGCGCTACATCGACTACGTGAACCAGTTCGGCACCACCAGCGATGCATGGCTGCTCACCTTCGGCTGGTCGCGTGACTCGCGTGACAGCGGCTACATGCCCACGCGGGGCCGTCTGCAGCGCTTCAACTTCGACGTGACCTTCCCGGGACAGGACCTGTCCTACTACCGGGCCACCTACCAGCACGCCTGGTACATCCCCGTCACGAAGGACTACACCTGGCTGCTGTCGGCCGATGTCGGCTATGGCCGTGGCTTCGGCGGCAAGCCCTATCCGGTGTTCAAGAACTTCTACGCCGGCGGCATCGGCTCGGTGCGGGGCTTCGGCTCCAACAGCCTGGGCCCGCGCGACGTGAAGGACAACAGTGCGCTGGGGGGCAATGCCTCGTTCGTGGCCAGCACCGAGCTGCTCTTCCCGCTGCCGGGCACCGGCAACGACAAGACGGTGCGCGCCTTCCTTTTCGCCGATGCGGGCAACGTCTTCGACAATCACTACGACTTCGGCGATCTGCGCTATTCGGCCGGTATCGGCATCAGCTGGTTCGCGCCCATCGGGGCCGACATCAAGCTGTCGCTGGGCTATCCGCTCAAGCGCAAGCCTGGCGACGACACCCAGCGCGTGCAGTTCCAGCTCGGCACCTCGTTCTGACGAGGCCGCAACCGGCGGTGCCTCCCGGCCCCCTTTCCGGGACGGGGGCCCGTCGTGCAGGCATGGCCTCATGCGCCCGGCATTGCGCATGCAGTTTGCTGAAGTGTGCAAGAATCACCCGTCGAGTGTCCGGGTGCCTGGCCACGGCACAGGTCCTTTTCGTGCCCACAGGCCCCGCACCCTCCCATCGAACCCAAACCGAGTTTTTCTACCCATGACCTTTTCCATCCCGAAGACCCCCCGCTTTGCTACGCTTCACCGGGCCGCGCTGGCCTGTGCGCTGACGGTCGGCCTGGCTTCCGTGGCCGGACCGGCCATGGCCCAGACCAGCCCCCGCATCGGCTTCGTCAGCACCGAGCGCATCATGCGTGACTCGGCGCCTGCCAAGGCCGCCCAGGCCAAGATCGAGAAGGACTTCTCGCGCCGCGACAAGGAGATCCAGGATCTCGGCGCCCGCCTGCGTACCGCCTCCGAGCACTTCGAGAAGGAGAGCGCGGTGATGTCCGACAGCGACCGTGCCCGCCGCCAGCGTGAGCTCTCCGACATGGATCGGGACTTCCAGCGCCGTCAGCGCGAATTCCGCGAGGACCTGAACCAGCGCCGCAACGAAGAGCTGACCGCCGTGCTGGACAAGGCCAACCGGGCCATCAAGACCATCGCCGAGCGCGACAAGTTCGACCTGATCCTGCAGGACGCCGTCTACGTGAGTCCCAAGCTGGACATCACCGACAGCGTGATCAAGCAGCTCAACGCGGCTCGCTGATCCGTCATCCCCAGGGTTGCTCGCCTCTTGAGCCGACAGCCCTGGCCTGACCGGCCGGCCAAGGTGTGATGCACCTGGCCACACCGCGTCACGGCGTCCTGTGGCGCGGTCCGTTCCGCCTGCACGAAGGCAGGCGGGCGTACCATTCAGGAGGGTCCGCTCGGACCCTCCAGCATCTCGGGAGAGCAGAGCCCCTCATGAAACGGAACCTTCAGACCCCGGTATCCCTGGCGGAGATCGCCCAGGTCCTGGGCGCCGAACTGCGTGGCGATCCGTCCGTGACGGTGCGCCGCCTGGCCAGCCTCCGGAAGGCTGACACCGAGAGCATCAGTTTCCTGGTGCGGCCCCAGCAGCGCGAGGCTGCCCATGCCAGCCACGCCGTGGCCTACATCGTCTCGCCGCGCCTGGTCGATGACCTGCCGGCCGACGCCAACCTGCTGATCGATCCCGACCCCTACGGTGCCTATGCACGCCTGGCGCAGTGGTTCGACGCCCGGGTCAACCCTCGGCCGGCCGCCGGCATCGCCGAGGGTGCCCATGTCCATCCGGATGCCCGGGTGGCCGACAGTGCCGTCATCGAGCCCGGCGCCGTCATCGGTGCCGGCGCCGTAGTGGGCGAGGGCGCCTGGATCGGGGCCAACACCGTGCTGGGGGCCGGTGCCTCGGTGGGGGCACGCACCCGGCTGCATGCCAATGTCACGCTGGGTGACGACTGCAGCGTGGGCGAAGATTCCCTGATCCATTCGGGGGCCGTCATCGGCGCCGACGGTTTCGGCTTTGCACCGAAGAAGGGCGGCGGCTGGACCAAGATTCCCCAGCTGGGGGCGGTCGTCATCGGCAATCGTGTGGAGATCGGGGCCTGCACCTGCATCGACCGTGGCGCGCTTGACGACACCGTCATCGAAGATGGCTGCAAGATCGATAATCTCGTGCAAATCGCCCATAATGTCCGGATCGGAGCAGACACGGCCATTGCGGCCTGCGCCGGCATCGCGGGCAGCGCGGTCATCGGCAAGCGGGTCCAGATCGGCGGAGCATCCGGCATCTTCGGCCACATCAGCATCTGCGACGATGCCGTGGTCTCGACGATGACCCTGATCTCCAAGTCCATCACCAAGCCTGCCTTCTACAGCGGCATCTTCCCGTCCATGGAAAATGCCGACTGGGAGCGGGCTGCGGCAGTGGTGCGGCAGCTGCCCGACATGCGCCGGCGCCTGCGTCGGCTGGAGCAGCAGGTCCAGACTGCTCACGCAGGCACGGATGCCCCGGCAACGGCAGAAGGTGGCACCCGCAAAGACGATGCCGTCCAATGAAGAAAGAAGCAGCCAGAGAATTGTCCAAGCATGAGTGAAAATCAGCCGGCGATCGATATTTCGGAAATCCTTCGCTACTTGCCGCACCGTTACCCGTTCCTGCTCATCGACCGGGTCACCGAGATCGTCCACGACGAGCGCATCCTCGCCATCAAGAACGTCACCATCAACGAGCCTTTCTTCCAGGGCCACTTCCCGCACCTGCCGGTCATGCCCGGTGTGCTGGTGCTGGAAGCGATGGCGCAGGCGGCCGGCATCCTGTCCTTTGCCAGCATGGGGCGCTATTCCGACTCCAACTCGGTCTACTACTTCGCCGGCATTGACGAGGCGCGCTTCAAGCGTCCGGTCAGTCCCGGCGATCAGCTCGTGCTGGACGTGCGCATCGCCCGCAAGTCGCGCCTGGTCTGGAAGTTCCATGGCGTGGCCACGGTCGACGGCCAGAAGGTGGCCGAGGCCGACCTGATGTGCGCCCTGCGGGAAATCAGTCAGGAGGCCGCCGGCGAGCCCCCCCTGGCCGGCAAGGTCGGTACCAGCAAGGCCTGACCGCATGGTGCAGCCCCGGATCCATCCCACCGCCGTCATCGACCCTGCGGCCGAGCTGGACAGCAGCGTCGAGGTCGGCCCCTACGCCGTCATCGGACCACGCGTGCGCATCGGCGCCGGCAGCAAGGTGGGTGCGCATGTGGTGCTTGAAGGCCCCACCACGCTGGGCGAGAACAATCGCCTGTATCCCTTCTGCTCCGTCGGTGGCGCGCCGCAGGACAAGAAGTACGCGGGCGAGGACACCGCACTCGAGATCGGCAACGGCAACACCATCCGCGAGTGCGTCACCATCAACCGGGGCACCGTGCAGGATGGCGGCACCACCCGGGTCGGTGACGACAACTGGATCATGGCCTATGTCCACATCGCGCATGACTGCGTGGTGGGCAACCACACCATCTTCGCCAACACCACCAACCTGGCGGGTCACGTCCAAATCGGTGACTGGGTCATCCTGGGTGGCAACTCGCAGGTTCACCAGTTCTGCAAGATCGGGGCGCATGCCATGACCGGCACCGGCTCCATCGTGCTGCAGGACATCCCGCCCTATGTCATGGCCTCCGGCAATCCGCTGGCCACCCATGGCATCAACAGCGAGGGCCTGCGTCGCCGCGGCTTCACGCCGGAAGAGATCACCCTCATCCGCCGCGCCTACAAGACGCTCTATCGGCAGGGGCTCACGCTGGCCGAGGCGCGTGAGGCGTTGCAGGCTCAGGCCGCCACTGACGCCACCCACGAGAAGTGCCTGGGTCCGCTGGTGCGCTTCCTGGGCGACGCCACCCGCGGCATCGCCCGCTGAGCTGCATCATGGCCACGCCCCGCATCGGCATGGTGGCCGGCGAGGCCTCCGGCGACCTGCTGGCGGCCTCAGTGCTGGC
>CAUVLK010000150.1:0-6554 GCA_963552635.1 uncultured Lautropia sp.
GACCAGAGAGTTGCCTTAGAAGCTCTGCGTGGTGAAGAAGAGCAGGAAGGACAGCAAATTGCCCTTGTCCATGACAGGGGCGAGCAGGGCGGCCTTCAGGCCCAGCTTCTCCATCTGGTAGCGGGCATAGAACTCGGCACTGTTGCCGTCCTTGCGGTGCAGCCACAGCAGGGTGCCCTCGCGAAGCACCATGGCTTCGGGCGAGTTCGCCAGCAGCATCATCTCCCTGCCCAGGGCCGACAGCATCTCCTGGACGGGCGGGGTGCCGCATTTCTCCTCGATGGTGACCCGTGAGCTTTCCGGGACAGGACGCATGTGCAGGCCGCCGGCCCAGTTCAGCGTCCGGCAGACCAGGGTGATCACCTCGCGCACCACGACCGATTCGTCCTGCCCCTGTGCATCAAGCTCCTGCAGCAGCTTGACGATGTCGGATTCCAGACGCAGCAACAGGTTCTGGTGGTTCTCGCGCGTCACGTCGCGGCCCACGCCCCGGTAGTACAGCAGTTGCCCGGTCTTCTCGTCGATGATCGGGCGCCCCGACAGCGACAGCGTGAGCAGGCGACCCTTGGTGAGGATGCCGAACTCGAAGTCACGGATGCGTTCGCCCCGCTGCAGGGTGGCATGCAGCAGCTTCCAGCCGGCATGCGGGTCCTGCAGCAGCATCTCGCGCGCCTGTTGAAGGTGCTCCGGCAGGATCCGCGCGTCCTGCTCCGGCGTCCTGTCGTTCCGACGCCGCGCGGGGGGATTGCTGTTGGCCGCACGTGCGTCATTGGCAAGCTTCTGGGCCAGCTGTGTCTCGCCGGCCCATGGGATGTTCACCGTCGTCAGGTCCCAGAAGTAGTGTCCCGTGATGGCATCGGACCAGTCACGCAGCAGGTCCGGAATCTGCTTCGAGATCTCGCGGATCCGGAAATCCGGCTCCAGCTCCCAGTCCCAGTCGGCGCTCAGCTCGGTCAGCGTCAGGTACTTGGCCTTCTCGTCGGCCAGCTGGTCGGCAGCGGCCTTGCTCTCGGTAATGTCCTGGGCCACACCGGCGATCCGTGCCAGCTGGCCGTCCTCTCCCACTTCGGGTGTGCCCACCCAGCGCACCCAGATGGGGGTGGATCCGTCCTTCACATACCGGAACACCAGGTCGATGCGCTCCTGCCTGGCGCTCTGGCGGCGGTGTTCGTTCTTGAACTTTTCCTGGTCCTCGGGATGCACGCAGATGAAGAACGCCTGCTGCGAGACCGAGCCGTGCTCCTTTTCCAGGCCGAACACGTTGTAGCAGCCTCCGCTCATGTGGATCATCTTCGTCTTCTGATCCCACACCCATGAGCCCACGTGCGCCAGTCCCTCGGCCAGACCGTACTGGGCCTGAAGCTCCTGCAGCCGGCGGTTGACCGCACGTTCGGCCCGCAGGTCCTCGGAGGTGTTCAGCAGGCTGTAGGCAAACACCGTGAGCGCGAACAGCGCCACCGGCGCCAGGTACATCATGTAGGTGCGCATCCATTCCGGGTACAGCTCGCCGCCCAGGATGATCAGCAGGGCCACGGCGCTGGGCAGGATGAACACGAGCAGCCGCCGGCGCAGGCGGCGCAGGTTTGCATAGAATCGTTGCAATGCAGGTGCTGCCACGTCAACGGCCTCCGCCCTGGGGGGCCGGCACCCGTGCCAGCCGCTGGCTGGCCATGGCGATGCCAGCCCGGTTTTCCGGAATCATGCTGATGAACGACAAAGCGAGAATCGATGCGGGGGCCGGTCCGGACGCGGACGGCCCCAGTGACTGGGTGCGGCGCTGGCTGCCCGAAGCGAATGGGGCGGGCCGGGTGCTGGACTTTGCCTGCGGGCGGGGGCGGCATGCCCGGCTGGCGGCAGAACGGGGGCATCGAGTGCTGGCGCTGGACCGCGATCCGGCCTGTCTGGCGCTGAACCAGGTGCCGGGCATCGAGGCGCGCGTGGCCGACCTGGAGGCTGATGCCTGGGACTGGGGCTCGGAGCGCTTTGCGGTCATTGTCATCACCAGGTATCTGTTTCGTCCGAGACTCGATCTGTTGCTGGGGCGGCTGGCCGACGGCGGATGCCTGATCTACGAGACCTTTGCCCAGGGGCATGGGCGCTATGGTAGGCCGTCGAGACCCGGGCACCTGCTGCAGCCCGACGAATTGTTTGCCGCGGCCCGACGGGCGGCCTTGCGTGTCAGCGCCTTCGAGCAGGGGAGTGTCAGCCAGCCGCGACAGGCCATCGTGCAGCGGATGGTCGCGTGGCGCAGCAACCGGCCACAGCCGCTGCGCTAGAATGGGCGGCACCGCAGCCGGGTGGGCCACTTCCGTCCTGCCTGCCCGGCCACTGATGCCACACCATCGGGAGATGCCATCATGAAGATCCAAGGCAGTCTGGTCGCGGTCGTTTCGCCGATGAAGGCGGATGGCTCACTGGATTTCGACGCATATCGCAACCTGCTCGACTGGCACATCGAGTCCGGAACCAGCGCCATCGTGGCGGTGGGCACCACCGGAGAATCGCCTACCGTCAGTGTCGAGGAGCACGCACAGCTCATCCGGGTCGCCGCCGAGCATTGCCGCGGCCGCGTCCCGGTCATCGCCGGTACCGGTGCCAATTCCACGCGTGAGGCCATCGAGCTCACCCGCCACGCCTTCGAGGTGGGGGTGGATGCCACGCTGCAGGTGGCCCCCTATTACAACAAGCCCTCGCAGGAGGGCCTGTTCCGCCACTTCACCACGGTGGCCCAGGAAGGCGGCCTGCCCGTCATCCTGTACAACGTGCCTGGTCGCACCGTGGCCGATATCTCCAATGCCACCGTGCTGCGGCTGGCCGACAACCCCAACATCATCGGGCTGAAGGACGCCACGGGTGACATCGGCCGGGGGGCATCGCTGCTGGCCCGCCTGCCCGAGCGCTTTGCCGTCTACAGCGGCAACGACGATTCCGCGCTGGCGCTCATGGCCATGGGCGCCGACGGCGTCATCTCGGTCACGGCCAACGTGGCACCGAAGCCGATGGCCGAGATGTGCGCCGCCGCCCTGGCGGGCGACTTCGCCAAGGCACTCACCATCAATCGCAAGCTCATCACGCTGCACGAGCGGATGTTCTCGGAACCGAACCCGGTGCCGGTCAAGTGGGCGCTGGCCCGCATGGGCCGCATTGCCAGTCCGACGGTCCGTCTGCCGCTGTCGCCGCTCACGCCTGCCGGCCAGGCCAGCGTGCTTGATGCCCTGAAAACCTCGGGAGTCCTCGTCTGATGTCCGATTCCGTGCGCCGCCCGTCGCGGGCCGTCTGGCCAGCCCTGCTGGTGCCTTTCCTGCTGCTGGGCGGTTGCTCCGTCCTGCGTGACTCACTCGACGCCGACAACGTCGAGTACCGCAACGCCCGGCGTGGGCCCGGCCTGGACGTGCCACCCGATCTGGTGGCGCCCAAGGCCGACAGCCGCTATACGCTGCCGGGCACTGAGGAAAGCCAGAGCCTGTCCGATTTCAACCGGCAACGCGAGGATGCACGCGCCAACGGCGATGGCGTGCCCAGCGCGGGCAACGTGCTTCCCGAGCGTGCCGAGGCCCGCATCCATCGTGACGGCCCCACGCGCTGGATCTCCGTCAAGGCGCCGCCCGAGAAGGTCTGGCCCATCCTGCTGGACTTCTGGGCCGTGCAGGGCTTCAACCTGGAAGTCTCCCAGCCGCGGCTGGGCCTGATGGAGACCGACTGGGCCGAGCGCTACCAGAAGGTCGAGACCGATGGCGTGCGAGGCATCCTGTCCCGCAAGACCGGGGCCGTCTACGCCACCGGTGACCGCGACAAGTACCGCACCCGGCTGGAGCGCACCGAAGAGGGCGATACCGAGATCTACCTGACCTACTACGGCCGCGAGGAGCAGCTGCGCGGCTCGAACAAGGACCAGTCGATCTGGGTGCCCAACAACGAGAACCGCACCGAGCTGGAGGTGGAATACCTGCGGCGGATGCTGGCGCGGCTGGACAGCGCTTTCGCCCACGGACAGCTGGGCAGCACTGCACAGGCCGATGCCACGGGTTCCGCCAGCGGTCAGGGGGCGGTTGTGGACGCAGCCGGGGCTTCGGCTCCTGCGGCGGGAGCCCAGCCGGCGGAGAAATCCCGCGCACGCATCGTGACCCAGGAAGGTCAGCCCAGCCACCTGGTGCTGTCCGAGGACTTCGATCGTAGCTGGCGTTCGGTGGGCGTGGTGCTGGACCGGCTCGATTTCAGCATCGAGGACCGCAACCGCGAGCAAGGGGTCTACAACATCGTCTATGTGGACCCGCAGCGCCGCGACAAGACGCAGGGCACGTGGTCGCGCATCTTCTCGGGGGAACGCAAGGACCTCACCGGCCAGCACTATCAGCTGCTGGTGCGGGGCGAGGGTGGCGAGACCTCCGTCAGCGTGCTGCTGGCCGACGGCAAGCAGCCTTCCCGAGAGGAAGATCGCCGCGTGGCCGACGAGATCATCCGCATCCTGAACGAGAACCTGCGCTGACATCAAGGATGGCCCCTTCGGGGGCCTTCCGGATGTTCTGCCTGCAAAGAAGAATCGCCCCGGCGGCCTGTGCCATCGGGGCGATTTTTCCTTGGACGGCCTGGTGTGGCGTCCCGAAGGATGCATCCTGCCAGGTTGGGCGGACCTGAACGGCGTCCAGGTCCGCAGAGCAGGATCAGACCTCCTGGATCACTGCTTGGCAGCGTCCTTGGCGTTCTGAACAGCGTTGGCCGCAGCGTCCTTGGCGGAGTTCATCTTCTCGGAAGCAGCGTCCTTGGCAGCGCCCATCTTCTCAGCGGCAGCACCCTTGGCGTCGTGCATGTGCTGCTTGGCGTTGTCCATGGCGGAACCAGCCGATTCCTTGGCGTTGTCCATGCCCTTGGCAGCGGCGTCCTTGGCGGCTTCCACGCCCTTGGAGGCCGCTTCCTTGGCGGAATCCACGGCCTGCGAGGCGTTATGCTTGGCGTCGTCCAGAGCCTTCTGGGCGGCTTCGGCGGCAGGATCCTGCTGTTTCTGGCAGGCAACCAGGGCCAGGGCGAGCAGCGGGGCGGCGAAGATCAGTTTACGCATGGTTCTCTTTTCTCTCGATTAGGGGAGTTGAACAGGACTGGCTTGGCCGACCATGCCGACGCCAGCAGGCGCGGCAGGGAAACACGGACAGCGAAAGAACATCCTCCGTCTTTCGCATTGCCATATGTCAAGTTGAACACGCATGTTAGCACCCCGACAGCGGCGCTTTGTGCCGGCCATGTTGTGGGAAAGAAGAGGATGGTAAGTGCTTGTACCTTTTGATACGTTTCGTCATGCAGAGCGAGGGTCTGCAAGATGGCGATACGCGGCGAGCGCCACCTTGCCATGTGGGCCGCCGGCGCAGTCCGGTGCCGGGGCGCGGGCGCGCCTTCGCACGTGGCGTCAGAACCTCCACGGACCCCATGCCAGGGGACGGGCACGGGACCGTGGATGCCTTGCCTGAGGCGGGCCGATGACTGCCCTCAGGCGTGGTGGGTATAGACCCTGAAGGCCGGCCCACGTTCCGGATCCGGGCGGTCGGGCATCGCGGCTTCCGGGTTCCAGCGGATCGTCACCCACTGCCAGGTGAAGGGCGAGCCGAAGCACTCCACCCGGATGAAGTTCTCCAGGCCATGGGAGCGCAGCAGCAGGCGGTCGGTGCGGAAGATGTGGGTGTCGCCATGCAGCAGCGCCACCGGTCCGCCGAAGTCGGCCGCCGTGGCGATGATGGCCTGGCGCGTGGCCGTCCATCCGTCATTGCGAGCGGCCTCGAAGCCCATGTTGGCGTGGGTGGCAATGACCAGACCCCGTGCGCCGTAGCGCTTGGCCAGCACGGCCGTCTCGGTCAGCCAGATGGCGTTGGCCTGCTGGCGTATCGCCCAGGCCTCGCGCATGGCGGGCGTGGAGAACATGGCGTTGTTGCTGCCCACCACGTGGATGGTGCAGAACTGCAGCGAACCGATGCGCCAGCGCATGTTCTCGGGCAGACGGGGCTGTTCCAGGCTGTTGGAGTCGCGTACCGACAGCTGCGGGATCATCTGGCGCTGCTGCTCGACGCGCATGCGCCGCGCGCCCAGCGACTCGGGGTGGTGATAGACGCGCGAGCGCAGCCAGTGCAGCCGGTCCAGTGGCGTGCCCGGTGCATAGGGGTCGTCCGGGTCGATCCAGCCGCAGTCGGTCCATTCGTTGTCGCCGGGTGTGTAGATGAGCGGATGCTGGCTGCGATCCATCATTTCCACCCGGTCCGAGAGCAGGATGTCGGAGCAGCGCTCGCCACGGCTCTTGATGTCGCCCACGTGCAGGACGAACTCCAGGTCCGTGTCGTCCAGCCCCGCCATGACCCGTTTCAGGCCCTGCTGATCCAGCCGGTTGTAGGGGGTATCGCCGATGAAGCCGAAGGTGAAGGCGCGGTCCTGCCCATCGAAGGGGACGGTACCGCTGCCCCAGCCCTCGTGTGGGGGCACGGGCTTGCCGGAAGCATCAGCGGGCTTGCCCTGGGCTTCATGGATGCTGTCCAGCTCGGACAGCGCCTTGGCGTCGAACTCGGGCACGGGGGCAT
>CAUVLK010000151.1:0-6553 GCA_963552635.1 uncultured Lautropia sp.
CTTGCCGCTGGAACCCAGGATGTTCGAGCGCCAGACGAACAGGTTGCGCGGGAAGTTCTTCGGATTCTCGGGATCATCACAGCTCATGCGCTGCGAACCATCCTTCAGGCCACGCACCAGATACTTCACCGGATCTTCGCCCGCCTGCTGGGCAGCATCGACGATGTCCAGCGGGTTGTTCTCCAGCTGCGGTGCCGACGGCAGCCAGCCCATGCGCTCGGCGCGGGCGTTGAAGTCGATCAGCGCCAGCGGCTCCATCGCCTTCTTGTCGGCCGTCGGCGCCAGGATCTCGCCCACGCGCAGCTGCTCGTGCCGGTACTGGCCCGTATGCGCATAGAAGAAGCTCGTGCCGTTCATGTGACGCGGCGGACGCGACCAGTCCAGACCGAAGGCCAGCGGAGCCCAGCCGAACTGCGGACGCAGCTTCTCCTGGCCCACATAGTGCGACCAGCCGCCGCCACTCTGACCCACGCAGCCGCACATCATCAGCAGGTTGATGATGCCGCGATAGGACATGTCGGTATGGAACCAGTGGTTCAGGCCCGCACCGACGATCACCATGCTGCGACCACGCGTGTCGTGCGCGTTCTGCGCAAATTCGCGTGCCACCTGCGTGACCAGCTCGGGGCGCACGCCCGTATGCTTCTGCTGCCATGCCGGCGTGCAGGGAACATCGTCCTCATAGGACTTGGCCACGTTCTCGCCACCCAGTCCCTGGTCCACGCCATAGTTGGCCATCTGCAGGTCATAGACGGTGGCCACCAGGCCTTCGCTGCCATCGGCCAGCTTCACGCGCTTGACCGGCACATTGCGCGGCAGCAGGTCGTCCTTGTCGCCACCGAAGTAGCTGAAGTACACGGCCTTCACGTCGTCGTGCATGCCCTTCAGGCTCAGCACCGGATCGATTTCCCGGCCGCTGCCGCCATCGCGCTTCTCCAGGTTCCAGCGACCCACCTTGCCGGTGCCCGCCTTGTCCTCGCCCCAGCGGAAGCCAACGGAACCGTTGGGCGCCACCATTTCACCGGTCAGCGCATCCACCAGCACCGTCTTCCATTCGGGGTTGTTGGTTTCGCCCAGGTTCTCGGGCAGGTGCGATGCACGCAGGAAGTAGTCCGGCACCAGCTTGCCGTCGTGTTCCTTCAGCATCACCAGCATCGGCATGTCGGTGTACTGCTTCAGGTAATCCACGAAGTACGGCGACGGGTTGTCGCGGTGGAACTCGGTCAGCACCACGTGGCCCATGGCCAGCGCCAGCGCCGCATCGGTCCCCTGACGCGGGGCCAGCCACACATCGCTGAACTTCACCATCTCGCCGTAGTCGGACGAGACGGCCACCGTCTTGGTGCCCTTGTAGCGCACCTCGGTATAGAAGTGGGCATCCGGCGTGCGGGTCATCGGCACGTTCGAGCCCCACACCACCAGGTAGCCGGAGTTGTACCAGTCGGCCGACTCGGGCACGTCGGTCTGCTCGCCCCACACCTGCGGGCTGGACGGCGGCAGGTCGCAGTACCAGTCATAGAAGCTCAGACAGGTCCCCCCGATCAGGCTCAGGTAGCGGGCCCCCGAGGCGTAGCTGATCATCGACATGGCCGGAATGGGCGAGAAGCCCATCACCCGGTCAGGACCATACTTCTTGATGGTCAGCGCGTTGGCCGCCGCGATGATCTCGGTAGCCGTGTCCCAGTCGGCACGCACGAAGCCACCCAGGCCGCGCACGCTCTTGTAGCGACGCGACTTCACCGGATCCTGGCTGATCGACTCCCAGGCCGAGATCGGATCCATCGTCTTCCGGGCCTCGCGCCACATCTCCATCAGCTCGCCCCGGATCATCGGGTGCTTGACGCGCTGCGCCGAATACACATACCAGCTGTAGGAGGCGCCCCGCGGGCAGCCGCGCGGCTCATGGTTGGGCAGATCCGGACGCGTGCGCGGGTAATCGGTCTGCTGGGTTTCCCAGGTGATCAACCCGCCCTTCACGTAGATCTTCCAGCTGCACGAGCCCGTGCAGTTGACCCCGTGAGTGGAGCGCGCAATCTTGTCGTGCTGCCAGCGGGAACGATAGGCGTTCTCCCAGGCCCGGTCTTCCTTCACCACGGCACCATGGCCTTCGGAGAAGGACGAACGCACCCGGGAAAGGAATTTCAGCCGATCCAGAAAATGACTCATCGTCGATACCTTTTGTTTAGAGCAGCCGGCAGGCGCCAGCCATTTTCAAAAACCACTCAGCAGGGCGTACGGGCGCCCTTGCGTGCATAGAACCACCAGGTCACCACCATGCAGCTCAGATAGAAGACGATGAACGCGTACAGCGCCATGTCCACCGAGCCGGTCATGTCCAGTGAAGTTCCAAAGCTCTTCGGAATGAAGAAGCCGCCGTAGGCGCCCACCGCGCCGGAGAAACCCAGCACGGCGGAAGCCTCCTTGTTGCCCTGCACCACGGCCTGGCGCTGGGCCTCGGGTGTCTTCTCGGCATCCAGCGAACGGGCCGTCAGGAAGATGACGGGGATCATGCGGAAGGTGGAGCCGTTACCGATGCCCGAGAGTGCAAACAGCAGGATGAACATGCCCAGGAAGGCCGGGAAGTTTCCTGCACTGCCCTGCGACGGCAGCGTGAACAGCACCCCCACCACCGCCAGCGCCATCAGCAGGAAGGTGTAGAGCGTCACCGTTGCACCGGCCTTCAGCCGATCGGAGATCCATCCGCCCAGAGGCCGCGTCAGCGCGCCCACCAGCGGCCCCAGGAACGCATATTGCGTGGGATTCACGTCCGGGAACTGCGACTTGGTCAGCAGCGCCAGACCAGCCGAGAAGCCGATGAACGAACCGAAGGTGCCAATGTAGAGCCAGCACATCAGCCAGTTGTGCTTGCGCCGGAAGATGATGGCCTGATCCTTGAACGAGGCCTTGGCATCGGCGATGTCATTCATGCCGAACCAGGCCAGGATGGCCGAGATCACGATGAACGGCACCCAGACAAAACCGGCGTTCTGCAGCCACAGCATTTTCTCGACGCCGTGCTCCACATAGGGCAGGCCATCACCCGTAAGGCCACCCACCATGGCACTGGAGATCACCAGCGGCACCACGAACTGCGCCAGGCTCACGCCCAGGTTGCCGATGCCCGCATTGAGGCCGGTGGCCGTGCCCTTCTTCGCCTTCGGGTAGAAGAAGCTGATGTTGGCCATGCTGGAGCTGAAGTTGCCGCCCCCCAGGCCGCACAGCGCTGCCAGCACCAGCAGCGTGCCGTAGCTGGTGCTGTTGTCCTGCAGCGCCAGGCCCATGCCCACGGCCGGCAGCAGCAGGCTCAGCGTGGAGATCACCGTCCAGCGGCGCCCACCAAAGATGGGCACCATGAAGCTGTAGAAGACCCGCAGTGTGGCCCCCGAAAGCGCCGGCAGCGCGGTCAGCCAGAACAGCTGGTTGCTGGTGAACCGGAAGCCCACCTTGTCAAGGTTGACCGTCACCACGCTCCACAGCACCCAGATGGCGAACGAGAGCGTCAGCGAAATGATCGAGATCCAGAGATTGCGCCGCGCGATGCGCGCGCCGGTGCGCTCCCAGAACTCGGGGTTCTCCGGGTCCCAATGGTGCAGGACATGTCCCTTCACGGTGGTGTCGTTGGATGTAGGCATGGTGATCTCCGTGTCTCCTCTGCTTGTTTTTATTAGGCGGCAGCCTTGCCCTGAACCTGCCCGCCCTCGGCGGCCTCATCGCGCGGGTGCTGCACATCGCTGTAGCGGCTGAAGTGCATCCAGATCAGGCTGACCGAGACCGTGCCGAACAGCAGCATGAAGCAGCTGGAGCGGATCCCGGTCAGGTCAAGCGCGATGCCGAACAGCACTGGCAGCAGGAAGCCACCCAGGCCACCCGCCAGACCCACCACGCCCGAGACGGCGCCGATGTTGTGGGAGAAGTCATCGGAGATGAACTTGAAGACCGAAGCCTTGCCGATGGCGGTGGCAATACCCATCAGGAACAGCAGGAAGGTGAACACCCAAGGGTTGTGACCGATGTGGAAGCTCATCGGGCCGTTGACGGTGCTGATGGTCAGGTCGGTCTGCGGATAGCTGAGGAAGAAGAAGCAGATCCACATGATCCACAGCACGTACCAGGTGGTGCGATAGGCGCCAGCCCGGTCCGAGATCCAGCCGCCGATGGCACGCAGCACGCCGCCAGGCAGCGAGAAGCAGGCAGCCAGGAAGGCGGCCAGCTGGATGCTGAAGCCGAACTCGTTGATGTAGTACTTGGTCAGCCAGAGCGCCAGCGCCACATAGCCGCCGAAGACCACCGAGTAGTACTGGCAGTAGCGCCAGACACGCGGGTCACGCAGCACCTTCAGCTGCGTACGCAGCGAGGTGGCGGAGGGAACGTTGTGCGCCGGGTTGGTGCGCGAGAAGACCCAGAAGATCAGTGCCGTCACCAGCATGCCCACCGAATAGACCTTGGGCACGATGGTCCAGGCGCCGCCGGCCGCAGCCATCAGCGGGGGAGCAATGAACTTGGTCATGGCCGAACCGGAGTTTCCGGCACCAAACACGCCCATGGCCAGACCCTGACGGTCCTTCGGGAACCAGCGCGCCACATAGGGCGTGCCCACCGAGAAGGAACCACCGGCCAGACCGACAAACAGCGACAGCAACAGGAACTGCCAGTATTCGGTGGCATAGGCCATCAGCCAGATGGCCGGCACGGTGGACAGCATCAGCAGGAACAGCACGATGCGACCACCGAAACGGTCGGTCCAGATGCCCAGCGGCACCCGCACCAGCGAGCCCGTCAGCACCGGCATGGCGGTCAGCAGGCCGAACTGTGTCTCGTTCAGACCCAGCTGCGCCTTGATGGGAATACCCAGCACCGCAAACATCATCCACGCGGCGAAGCAGACCGTGAATGCGAAGGTACTGGAAGCCAGCACCGAATAGGCGCCGGGGGGAATGGGACTGTGCTGGACCTTGTCGACCATGGCAGAAATAGCCTCTTTTCATTCTTGTGAGGGGCCTGCCTCGGGACTTGCGCCACGGCGGCCTCAAAAGGCACTGGCCGTCAGGATCATCCCGGGAGACCCATACGCCAGAATGTAGAACTTGTTCACATCGTTCACCATTCTTCATAGGGGGAATACTCCCACCTACCCCGGAACTAGTTCCAAAGAACTATATTCACCAACCCACTGATTTTTCGGCTAAAACAACTAAAACTCACCCAATTCCCACGAGATTCCATGCGTCGCCACACCCATTCCGGACGGCATTCATGAACTTCATGAATGGGAAGGGCACAGCCAAAATCTACGGACCTGCGAACGCTCCCCCCTGCAAACCCGTAAAGACCCATCCCGACAATATTGATTGTTATTGAAAACAATTATCCGTCCACATCAACTTTACGGTCCGAGCCAAATAACCGGGTCTGCCCTCCTGAAAAGACCGTCTCAGCCATAGAATCCCTTCCATGCAGTCGTTCTGGCCCACGCCTTCGCGATCTCCCCATGAGCGCGTACCAGTGCGTCAGGCATGCCGTCCCCGACCATGCGCCATCCGCCTCACCGGCTCGCCATGCCTCCGGGCCTGCCCCACCATCCCCTCCTGAACAGCATCCCCCCCATGGACAAAGACATCCAGACCTCCTGTCCCGCCGCCGATCCTCAACCGGTCGTGCAATCGGCCGGCATGGCCGCCATCTTCATCGTGCTGTCCCTGGCCAACGGCGACGATGCCGCCGACACCGTGCGCGACGCCCTGGGCGAAGTGCCGGCCATGCTGCGCACCCTGAACCTGCGCCTGCCCGGCGCCGACCTCAGCTGCGTGATCGGCATCGGCCACGACGCCTGGCCTCGGCTCTTCCCCGATCACCCCCGGCCCAAGGGGCTGCACCCCATGAAGGCCTTCAAGGGCGCCAAACACACCGCCCCGGCCACACCCGGGGATCTGCTGCTGCACATCCGTGCCACGCGCACCGACGCCTGCTTCGAGCTGGCCATGCGCATCCGCGAACAGCTGGGCGACGCCGTCGTGCCGGTGGACGAGGTCCATGGCTTCCGGTACCTGGATGCCCGCAGCATGGTGGGCTTCGTCGACGGCACCGAGAACCCGCAGGGCCAGGAGGCCGTCGAGGCCACGCTGATCGGCGACGAGGACCCAGCCTACGCCGGCGGCAGCTACGTCATCGTGCAGAAGTACATCCACGACATGGCCGCCTGGAACGCGCTGCCGGTGGCCGAGCAGGAGAAGGTCATCGGCCGCACCAAGTATGACGACATCGAGATGGCCGATGACGTGAAGCCGTCCAACTCGCACATCGCGCTGAACGTGATCGAGGACGAGGACGGCAACGAGCAGGCCATCCTGCGCGGCAACCTGCCCTTCGGCAACCCGTCGCGCAACGAGTACGGCACTTTCTTCATCGGCTATGCCCGGAACCTGGAGATCATCGAGCAGATGCTCACCAACATGTTCATCGGCCGTCCGGAAGGCAATTACGACCGCCTGCTGGACTACAGCCGCGCCGTCACCGGTACCGCCTTCTTCGTGCCGTCCGCCTCGTTCCTGGAAGA
>CAUVLK010000152.1:0-6545 GCA_963552635.1 uncultured Lautropia sp.
CCGTTCCGGCGTGCCTGGTTGATGAAATACACCACCTGTTCACGCGCCTCGTCGGTGCGCAGCCCGTGCAGGTCCAGCTGCGCCTGCACCGTCCAGTGGCCCCGGCGCAGCCGTGCCAGCGCATCCTGTCCCACACCGGCGCGCCGAAAGGAAAGCGCCTCGTCCGCCTCCAGCAGCTGCTCGATGTCGATCTCGTCCGATAGTGACTGCGCCAGTGCCTGCTGCTCGTCCTGCTGGCGCTGACGTGCCTGGGGTGAACGGTGGCGTGTTTCCGGCTCGCGGCGTCCGGTGGGCCGCAGGGGCGTCACGTCCGCCACCTCGCGCTGGAAGACTTCCGCCTCGGCCTTGAGCCGGGCGGCCTCGCGCCGTCGGGCTTCGGTCTGGGCGCGCTCGGCGGCGGCCCGGGCCTTCATCTCGCCGGCCAGCCGGCCCAGGTCTTCCAGCCGCAGCCGGATCGGCATCAGTCCTGGCCTTCCAGGTAGCGCTGGGCGTCCAGCGCTGCCATGCAGCCCGTGGCTGCACTGGTGATGGCCTGCCGATAGATGTGGTCCTGCACGTCGCCGGCGGCGAACACGCCGGGCACGCTGGTGGCCGTGGCATTGCCGTCCAGGCCGCTGCGCGTGCGGATGTAGCCGTTGTTCATCTCCAGCTGGCCCGTGAACAGCTCGCTGTTGGGCGTGTGGCCGATGGCGATGAACACCCCGGTGAGCGGCACCGTGCTTTCCTCGCCGGTCTTGTTGTTCTTGACGCGCATGCCGGTCACGCCACTGGCATCGCCCAGCACTTCCTGCAGCTCGCTGTCCCACAGCATGCGCACCTTGCCCTCGGCTTCCTTCTCCATCAGCCGGTCGATCATGATCGGCTCGGCGCGCAGCCGGTCACGCCGGTGCACCACCGTCACGCGGCTGGCGATGTTGCTCAGGTAGAGCGCCTCTTCCACGGCCGTGTTGCCACCGCCGATCACGGCCACTTCCTGGTTGCGGTAGAAGAAGCCGTCACAGGTGGCGCAGGCCGAGACGCCCTTGCCGGCAAAGGCAGTCTCCGACTCCAGACCCAGATAGCGTGCCGAGGCACCGGTGGCGATGATCAGTGCGTCGCACGTGTAGGTGCCGCTGTCACCCGTCAGCACGAAGGGACGCTGCGACAGGTCCGCCTTGTTGATGTGGTCGAAGACAAGCTCGGCCTCGAAGCGCTCGGCGTGGGCCTGGAAGCGCGCCATCAGCTCCGGGCCCTGGACCCCGTTCACGTCGGCTGGCCAGTTGTCCACCTCGGTCGTCGTGGTCAGCTGTCCACCCTGGATGAGACCGGTGATCAGCAGCGGCTTCAGGTTGGCGCGCGCCGCATAGATGGCGGCGGTGTAGCCGGCCGGGCCGGAGCCCAGGATCAGCAGACGGTTATGACGTGGGGCGCTCATCGAAAGGCTCTCCTTGGCTGAACGTTGCAGAAATTCCAAAAAAACAACCACTGGGCGGCCAGAAGGCCGTAGGTGTCGGACCCATCGACCGCCGGACGGAAATTATAAGAAGCTATCGTCCATGTACCTGAAGGCGAAGGTCGTCGTTTTCAACTTTCATACATCCAGGGGGCATTCCGGACAGGTTCCTGTCGCGACCGCATCGGCGGCACAACAGATCCATGACACCTTTCCGGAACGCCCGACCACCTGGAACCATCGAGAACTGGCATGTCACAAGAGCAGAACATTGCATTCCTGCGGCGGGTACCGCTGTTTTCCGGCCTGACCGAGCAGCAGATCGAGCGTCTGGCCGCCGGCAGTGTCCGCCGCAACTTCCCCCGGGGCCGGGTCATCGTCACCGAAGGCGAGCCTTCGCAGTCCCTCTACATCCTGCTGTCGGGCCGCGCCAAGGTGCAGCGTTCCGACACCGAGGGCAAGGAAGTCATCCTGGCGGTCATCGGCCCGGGCGAGTGCTTCGGCGAGATGAGCCTGATCGACGACTCGCCGCGCTCGGCCAGCGTCATCACCATCGACACCAGTGACTTCATGGCCATCAACAAGGAGAGCTTCAAGTCGATGATGCTCTCCAGCCCCGAGATGTCCCTGCGCATCATGGCCGGCCTGGTGCGCCGCCTGCGCGAGGCCGACAAGAAGATCGAGACGCTGGCGCTGCTGGATGTCTACGGCCGTGTTGCCCGCGTGCTGCTGGACATGTCCGAGAAGGTTGGCGAGGAGCGCATGATCCGCAGCCGCCTGCCGCGTCAGGAGATTGCCAAGATGATCGGCGCCTCCCGCGAGATGGTCTCGCGCGTCATGAAGGGCCTGGAAACCGAGGGCTACATCGTGCCGCTGCCCGAAGGCAAGGTGCTGCTGCGCGAGAAACTCAGCAGCTATCTGGCCTGAACGACAGCCCACACACGACCGAAACCCCCGGAGGATTCGTCCCGTCCCCAGTCAAGGCGGTATGATCAGGGGTTCCACCCAATTTCCGGAGGACAAGGGAACGATGGCGCGCAGCGCAGCTCAGGCAACCGCCAATGAACACTGGGCCAGTCGGCACATCGGGCTTTCCGGGCGGGCCATCCGCCTGTTGCGGGAAGCCCGCTGGATCGTCCTGTGCTTCCTTGCCATCTTTCTCTTTCTGATCCTGCTCAGCTACAACCCGGTCGACCCGGGCTGGTCGCACGCCGTCACCACCCGCCAGGTCCACAACCTCGGCGGGCGCATCGGTGCCTGGTTTGCCGACCTCATCCTGTACCTGTTCGGGCTCTCGGCCTACCTGTTCTCGTTCTTTCTCATGCTGCGGGTGCTGGCCAGCTACCGGCGCCTGCACCAGGAAGCCCAGCTGGCGCGCACGCTGCCGCTGGCCGATGCCAAGCCGGTCAGTCGCGCCCGCACGGTCAGCCAGAGCGCCGACACGCCGGAGGCACTGCCGCCTTCCCGTTTTGCCTGGGAGCGCTGGATCGGCTTCATCCTGCTGCTGGTCGGGTGCAGTGCCCTGGAAGGCTCGCGTCTCTACAACCTGAGTGCCAATCTGCCGCTGGCCCCCGGAGGGCTGCTGGGGGCACTGGTTGCCGGGCCCGTCCACGTCATGCTGGGTGCCGTCGGTGGCACGCTGGCGCTTCTGCTGCTCATCGCCATCGGCTTCAGCCTGGCCACGGGCGTCTCCTGGATGTCCATCTTCGAGCGCACCGGGGCCGTCCTGGAAGGCAGCGTCGACTACATCCGCCAGAAACTGGTTGCGCGTGCCGATCGTCAGGCCGGCGCGCGTGCGGCCCGTCAGCGGGGCAACCTGCTGGGGCGTGCGCCCGTGGACCTGGACGGTGACGAGAGCGGTGCACCGCTGATCCGTCCCGCCCGACTGACCCAGGGCAGCACCGCCAGCGCGGACGAACCCGACGAAGACGATATCTATCTGGATGACGACACCCTGCCGGCTCCGGGTCGCAGGGCAGGGCGCAGCAGCCGTGATGCCGGCGGTCCCGACACCGTGACGGGCAGCATGGCCGGTGCATCGCCCAGCCTGGATGGTCCTGCCACCGGAACTGCCCATGGGGGGCAGGGCGTGCATGCCGCCGACCCTGAGGATGCCGAGGGTGCATCGGGCAGCCACCTCGCTGGCGCGACGGATGCCGACGAGGCCCCGGCCCGTGGAGGCCTGTTCGGGGGCCTTCTGAGTCGCGTCGCGGGTGCCGCCAAGGATGCCGTCTCCGGCGGCCGGGAAGGCGTTGCCGATCGTCATGGGGCCGTCGAGCCCACCATTGCCAGCTTTGGCGAGCCAGTGCAGGATGATTCCGACATGCCTGTTTCCCGCGGCGCCACCGCAGGCGCAGCATGGCATGAACCGCATCCCGCACCGTCGGGGCGTGGATCGGAGGGCGCAGCCCAGCCCGTCAGTGCCAGCCTCGCAGCCACCGGAAACGTTTCGCATGGCGGCGCCCCGCACGGAAATGCCTACGTCGGCCAGACCGTCGGGGTCCAGCGCGAGCCCGTGCGCGAAAGCACCACCATCAGCAAGCCTCAGCCCGCGCCGGTGTACCGTCACCAGGGCGAAGACTCCCCACTGCCGGACCTGGCGCTGCTGGATGCGCCGCCGGCCACCGTCGAGACGATGTCGCCCGAGACGCTGGAATACACCTCGCGCCTCATCGAGAAGAAGCTCTCCGACTTCGGCATTTCCGCCACCGTCGTCCACGCCTACCCGGGCCCTGTCATCACCCGTTACGAGATCGAGCCCGCCACCGGCGTCAAGGGCAGCCAGATCGTCAACCTGGCCAAGGACCTGGCCCGGTCGCTGTCCGTCATCTCGCTGCGTGTCGTCGAGACCATCCCCGGCAAGAACCTCATGGGGCTGGAGCTGCCCAACCCCCGCCGCCAGGGCGTGCGCCTCTCGGAGATCATCGGCTCGCGCGCCTACGTCGACGCCAAGTCCCCCGTCACCGTCTCGCTGGGCAAGGACATCGCCGGCAACCCCGTCGTTGCCGACCTGGCCAAGATGCCTCACCTGCTGGTGGCCGGCACCACCGGCTCCGGCAAATCCGTGGGCATCAACGCCATGCTCATGTCCATCCTCTACAAGGCCGACCCCTCCCAGGTCCGGATGATCCTCATCGATCCCAAGATGCTGGAGATGAGCGTCTACGAGGGCATCCCCCACCTGCTGGCGCCCGTCGTCACCGACATGCGCCAGGCCGGCCACGCCCTGAACTGGTGCGTTGGCGAGATGGAGCGCCGCTACAAGCTGATGAGCAAGCTTGGCGTGCGCAACCTGGCGGGCTACAACGCCAAGATCGCCGATGCCGAAAAGCGCGAAGAGTTCATTCCCAACCCTTTCTCGCTGACCCCGGACGCACCCGAGCCACTCTCCAGGCTGCCCATCATCGTCGTTGTCATCGACGAACTGGCCGACCTGATGATGGTCGTCGGCAAGAAGATCGAGGAACTCATCGCCCGCCTGGCGCAGAAAGCCCGTGCCGCCGGCATCCACCTCGTCTTGGCCACCCAGCGTCCTTCCGTCGATGTCATCACCGGCCTCATCAAGGCCAACATCCCGTCGCGGATTGCCTTCCAGGTCTCCTCCAAGATCGACTCGCGCACCATCCTTGACCAGATGGGTGCCGAGACCCTGCTGGGTCAGGGCGACATGCTCTACCTGCCGGCTGGCACCAACCTGCCGCAGCGCGTTCACGGCGCCTACGTCGCCGATGACGAAGTCCACAAGGTCGTCACCAGCTGGCGCGAAGTCGGTGGCGAGCCCGACTACATCGAAGGCATCCTCGAAGGCGGCGTTCCCGAAGAGACCAACACCGGCAGCGCCGTCGGCTTCGGCGGTCTCTCCAGCACCCTGGCGGAAGCCGGCATGGACGGCGAAAGCGACCCCATGTATGACCAGGCCGTCGCCATCGTCCTGCAGCACCGTCGTGCCTCCATCTCGCTCGTGCAGCGTCACCTGCGCATCGGCTACAACCGCGCCGCCCGCCTGCTGGAACAGATGGAGCGCTCCGGCATCGTTTCGCCCATGACCAGCAACGGCAACCGGGACATCCTGGTCCCGGTCAATGGGGGGCGGGGCGAGGGAGAGGGGTGATGAGTGGTGATGAGAGGCGAATAAAAGCTATCGGGGTGGATCATCCACCCCGATGGACTGGCGGTTGCTGTGGGGTACCAGACTCAGCTTCCTGAAAGGTTTCCAGTATTTGGTTTTCCGTGAACTTCGACTTGGTCCCCAATGGAGCGGTGATCAAGGTCGAAAACTGAATTGAAGATGAATCCAGAAAAAACGACAAGCCCGCCAGAAACGCCAAAAAGAATATAAAGGTTCTGGATGCCAATGAACTCACCCAAGGGGGTTGCCAGTGCAAGCCCGAACGGCGACGCAATTGCCGTCACTGTGCTGAACAAAGAAAGAACACGCCCCTGAATGACATTTGGAATCGTTGACTGCAGTAGAGCCATCAATGACGAGTATCCCATCATGTTGATCATGGAGCTGACAAAGAAAACTGCGACAGCCAGCCAGAACAGATCATGAGGAACGACTGCCAGGGCAGACATCAGAAAGCATGTCAACGCAAAGCAAACGAGAACCCACGGCATCTTTCTTGCAGGGGCAATCCACGCGATGATGCCCCCCCCAAAAATCATTCCAATACCAAATGAACTTTCGAACATGGCTACGTCGGAGGCGCCGCCACCAAAATAGTTCTTGACAAGAACTGGAATCATGATGGAAAGCGGTGAGAACGTAAGAACTGCACAGGTGGCCAGCACATAAAGTGTTCTCAACGGTCGGTCGTTGCACACCGCGTTTATGCCATCCCTCAGATTGTGCCAGATTCTCTCACTGCGACTGCCTGCCAGCTTCTGAGGAATGGATACAAAAAGAAGGGGCGTTATACCGATAGCAGCGGTCAGTACATCGATTCCAAGGGCCCATCCCACCGGCATGATACTCATGACGAAAGCCCCAAGGGGAGCCGCGCCAACGGTGGTGATTCCCTGCATCATCTGATTGAGACCGGCTGCCCTGGGAAGAAAGTCAGACGGAACGAGCATTGCCATGCTTGCAGTGGACGCGGGCATCTGAAAT
>CAUVLK010000153.1:0-6517 GCA_963552635.1 uncultured Lautropia sp.
GGAACAGGACTGCATCAACACCAAGCTCTCGGCGTCGGGCACGGTGAAGTCAGCGCTTAACGAGCAGCAGACGGCCGCTGAGAAGCTCAACAAGCAGGACACCTGGAACGCCACCACGGCCAGCAGCAGCAACGAGGACCAGGTGCAGGCCACGGGCGGCAACAGCAAGGGGGGTGCCACGGGCAACCATTCGCTGGTGGTGAAGCAGCTGGCACAGAGCCAGACGGTGGCAACCCGCAGCTTTGCCAACGCCGAGACCGTGGTGGGCGGTGGCACGCTGCGCATCCAGATGGGCACCGTGAACGAGGACGGCACGAGCTTCACCGCCGACGGCGAGCGCAAGGCGCTGGAGATCACGGTTCCCGAGAACGCGACCGTCAAGGACATTCGCGACATCATCAACCGCAGCAACAGCGGCGTGAGCGCCAACCTGATCAACGACGGCAATGGCGTGCGCCTGATGCTGACTGGCTCGCAGAGTGGTGCGAAGAATGCCTTCGAGATCTCGGCCTCGGGCAACGGGCTGGATGCCCTGAACGTCTCGGCCACTGCCCAGGCAGGCGCCAACGGCAGCCAGCGCACCCAGGTGGCGCGCGATGCGAAGATGCAGCTCAATGGTCTGGACGTGAGCTCGGCGTCGAACAAGGTCACCGACATGATCGAGGGCGTGACCTTCAACCTGAAGAAGGCCGACAACGCGCCGGTGAACATCACGGTGGAGACCAACAAGGAAAGCCTGAAGGAAGATGTCGAGAACTTCGTGAAGGCCTACAACAAGGTCAACAGCCTGATTGCCGAGCAGACGAAGTATGATCCTGCCACCAAGAAGGCCGGTACCCTGCAAGGCAATGGCACGCTGGTCCGGATCCAGCAGCAGGTGCGCAGCCTGGTACGCGCCCAGGATGACGGCAGCGGCCTGGCCAGCGCCGGCTTCGAGCTGGATCGCAACGGCGCACTCAGCATCAAGGACGCCAAGCTGAAGGACCTGCTGAACAACCCCGAGAAGATGCGCACCGTGTTTGCCGGCGCGCAGAAGGCTTCGGGTGCAGCTTCCGCAGGAGGTGCAGGTGCCACGGGTGCTGCAGGTACAGCGGCTGCATCGGGCGCAGGCACGGGCACCATGAGCGCTGCCACGGCCGCCCTGCTCTCGGGCTCTGCCGGCAGCGGATCCGGCGTGGCCGGGATGCTCAGCGCCCGTCTGAAGGAGATCCTGGATGACGATGGCAGCCTGAGCGGCACCACCAAGGCCCTGCGTCGAAGCCTGGACGCCAGCACGTCGCGCGCCGACCGCCTCAACGAACAGCTGGAACGTACCGAAGAACGTCTGCTGAAGCAGTACGCAGCGCTGGACAAGAACATCAGCAACATCACGAACTCGTTCTCGTCGATCGCGTCGCTGCTGCGCTGATCATAGGCTTCATGCGCGGCCGAGACATCGGCCGCGTCACCGGAATGCCCCTGTTCAAGGGCGTCATCACCGGCACCATGCCCAGACGGGAAGGTGTTGATGACGACGCCCTTGCCAGGGGCGTTCGTGTTTGCAGCACTTTCAGGTGGCAGGCAGGAATAGCGGCACCAAAGCCATCCACTTCGGCTGGCATCTAAAGTCCGGCGTCCATGAGTCGATAAGAAGGGGTAGACACCGCCGGACCTGACGACCGGCTGTCGCCGACGGATGGCAGCATGGTGCCCTCACGTCACGCGACGCCTCGTCGACGCCTTGACCGGCTTCTGCCCTCTTCCCAGGAAAGCCCATGTTTGCTCGCATGCACCGACCATCTGCCGCCGCCTACCACGCCGTGGAAATCGAGAGCGCAGTACACCACACCGACCCGCACCGTCTGGTGGAGATGCTGTTCGATGGCGCCGTGACCGCCGTGATGAAGGCCGGCATGGCTCTGAAGCAGGGCAATTTCGCGGCCAAGGGAGAATCCACCTCGAAGGCCATCCGGATCATCGACGAGGGTCTGAAGGCCTCGCTGGACCCTTCCGTGGGCAGCATTTCCACCAATCTGGGCATGCTGTACGACTACATGACGCAGACACTGTTGCAGGCCAACCTGCACAACGAGCTGGAGAAGTACGAGGAAGTGGAACGCCTGCTGAAGGATCTGCGCGATGCCTGGCAGGCAATCCGCCCGCAGGTGGTGAAATCGGCACTTTACGCCTGAGCGGGTGACGACATGACAGCCGACATCGCGTCCGACATCGTGCTGCCCTCCCAGTACGGGCAGGCCCTGCAGCTCGCCGAGGCCATGCTGGGCGCCGCACGAGGCGGCGACTGGGATGAGGTCCGGCGGCTTCGCGGCTCACTGCCCCTGATGGCCCGGGAACTGGAAATCGCCTGGCAGGAACTGCGGTCCGTGTATCCGGACGCCTGTGCCCTGCTGGAGGGGAAGCGGGCGAGAATGATCCGCGAAATCCTGCGTGTGGACGAACAGATCCGCCAGCTGGGCACTCCGGCCTACCGGCGCATGCTGCCCTGGCTGGCCACCCGCCCGATGATGCGTCCCGCCTCCCCCGAACCCTGCGTGTCCCGAGTCTGATCATGAATACGCCGAACCAACAACCAGGTACCCAACACGGCCTCGTGCCAGGTTTCCTGCCCATGTCCCCGCAGGATGGCCTGGACCAGTTCCGGGTATCCGGCACCATGGCGGTGCGTTCCCTGCTGCGCGAACTGCAGGGCGCCCGCGAGCATGTGGTGCTCTATGCCCACGCCGATGACGAGCTGCACATGGTCACGCGCATCGAGGGGCTGGAAGCCAACGACTTCCGGCTGAACTTCCCGGGTGACGAAGCGCATCTGGAAGCGCTGCTGGATGCGCGCGGCCTGACCCTGGTGGGCCTGACCAATGCAGTGAAGATCCAGCTGGACATTCCTGCCGTCTCGCTGCGCGAGGACGAGGAACGACGGCAGCTGATTGCCGCCATCCCCTCCCATGGCTGGCGCATCCAGCGCCGCGAGGCCTTCCGTGTGGAGCCGCCGGCCGCCGACAGTGCCGAAGTGGCTGTCCGTGTGGTGGGGCACCGTGAAGCGCGCGGCCGACTGCACGACATCTCGGCAGGAGGGCTGCGCTTCCAGTGGCCTGCCGGCCACGACCTGCCCCAGGTGGGCCAGACGCTGCTGCATTGCCGTATCGAGCGCTTCCGGGCGTCTCCCCTTCCCTGCGACCTGAAGGTGATCCGTATCGCCCCTTCCGAACAGGGAGACAGCATGCTGGTGAGCTGCCGGTTCCAGTCGCTGCCCGAAAGCGTGGGCCGCCAGGTCCAGGTGTACGTGATGGATGTCGAGCGTCGGATGCGCAGTGCACGGCTTGACGCCTGAAGCAGGTCAGCCTGATGGATTCGAATGGCCCCGGGAGGCATCGCCTCACCGGGGCCTTGTCGTTATCAGACCTGCATGCCCATGATGTCCGAGTAGGCCTGCACCAGACGGTTGCGCACCGTCACCGCAGACTGGAAGCCAATCTGGGCCTTCTGCATGGCCAGCATCGTGCTCTCCAGTGTTGCACCGGCGTCACCCAGCTCGAAAGCGCGCTGCTGCTTGTCTGCAACGTTCTGGGCACTGCTGACGCTGCGCAATGCATCCATCAGCAGGCTGCCGAACGATCCACTGGCTGCGCCCTCCACCTGGCCTGCCAGCATGCCGGCGCCCAGCTTTTCCATACCCCCCGGACGGGCGGCGGCCGCAGCAGCATCAGCGGCGGCTTTCAGGGCAGAACCGGGAAATTCCACTTGCATATCCCTTCTCCATCAGTCGGCAAACCATTTGCCGGTTGTCGTCATCGTACCCGCGTGACCCAGGCGTCTTCGGCGAAATAGCAGGTATCCAACCCGGTATTTGGCGAATTTCCATGGCGTGCGCTGCCGAATAATGTGCCGCATGAGCACATCCAATCCTGCCATGGCCACGAACACTCTGCCTGCATCCGTCAGCCCCTTCGCCCAGATGCCTGCCGCCACCAAGATCAAGGCCGGTGCGGGAGTGATCGCTCTGGGCGCCGTTGCCGTCTCGGCATGGCTCTGGTCCCAGCAGCCGGACTGGAAGGTGCTTTACAACAACCTGCCCGATCGGGAAGGAGGCGCAGTCATCGCCCAGCTGGTGCAGATGAACGTGCCCTACAAGTACACCGAGGGGGGCGGCGCCATCATGGTGCCCGCCAACATGGTCAACGACGCCCGGCTTCGCCTGGCCGCCCAAGGTCTGCCCGCCAGCGACACCACGGGCTACGAGCTTCTGGAAAAGCAGCGCTTCGGCACCACGCAGTTCCAGGAGCGCCTGAACTTCCAGCGCGGTCTGGAAGGCGAGCTGGCCCGCTCGATCCAGTCACTGGCCGCCGTGAAGCAGGCGCGCGTCCATCTGGCCATGCCGGTCCAGAGCGGCTTCCTGCGCGAACAGCAGAAGCCCTCGGCCTCGGTGATGCTGACGCTCTACCCCGGCCGCACGCTGGAGCGCGGACAAGTGCAGGGCATCCTGGCGCTGGTGGCCTCGTCGGTGCCCGACATGAGCCCGAAACAGGTGTCGGTGGTTGACCAGTACGGAAAGCTGCTGTCGGACCTGGACGGTGACGGCAGCGAGATGAACACGGCGCAGATCAATTACCGCAACCGGATCGAGAGCACGCTCGCCCGCCGCATCGACGACCTGCTGGCGCCGATCGTGGGTGACGGCAACATCCGGGCCCAGGTGGCCGCCGACATCGACTTCACGCAGAGCGAGGCCACGGCCGAGACCTACGCACCGAACCAGAACCCGGGCGCCGCCGCCATGCGCAGCCAGCAGACGATGGCCAGCCGTGACGGCTCGGGCGCAAGCGATGCCGCTGGCGGCGTTCCGGGAGCCCTGTCCAACCAGCCCCCCGCCACCGTGTCGGCCCCCATCAACGGGGCAGCGCAGGCTACACGAGCAGCCGGCAGCGCATCGTCTGCCGATGGTGGCGCCGGCGTTTCCACGCGGCAGGAATCGGTCACCAATTACGAGGTGGACCGCACGGTGAAGGTGACTCGCAACCAGACAGGCACCATCCGTCGCCTGTCGGTGGCCGTGCTGGTGAACCAGAAGCAGACCACGGGCGACGACGGCAAGGAGGTCTCCACCCCGCTGACCCCGCTGGAGATGCAGAGCATCGAGGCGCTGGTGAAGCAGGCCGTGGGCTTCTCGGCCGAACGAGGCGATTCAGTGCAGGTGGTCAACGCCGCCTTCACCAAGCGCCCTGAGGTGGTCGACCCCGAAGTGCCGCTCTGGAAGGACCCCGAGACCGTTTCGCTTGCCAAGGATCTGGGCAAGCAGTTCGGCTTCGTGCTGCTGGCACTCATCATCCTGATGATGTTCATCCGCCCTGCCCTGCAGGCGATGAAGAAGCCCGCGCCCGCCGCCGGCAACAACCTGGACGCAAAAGTCGACGATCAGCTGGAACTGCCCAGCCCCGAAGGGAGCACCAAGGGCAGCGTCCAGCGTCTTGAAGTCAATCCCGAGCAGGGGATGGGCATGACGATTGCGCAGCACAACGCCCTTCAACTGGCCCGCACCGACCCGACGGCAGTCGCCACCGTGGTCCGCAACTGGGTCAATGGCACCAACCCGGACAATCCAGCATGAGTGGTTTCGATGAAGCCGGCACCCGTGATGCCGCCGTGCTGCTGCTCGCCCTGGGCGAGGAAACGGCAGCCGAAGTCTTCAAGCACCTGACGCCGAAGGAGGTACAGGGACTGGGCGAAGTGATGGCCCGGACCCAGTACACGACCAAGGAGCATATCGAGCAGGTTCTGGAACGTTTTCATCAGCAGGCCTCGAAGCAGAGCACGCTGGTGCACGACCCCAGCGCCTACGTGCGCGGCGTGCTGAAACGTGCGCTGGGCGACGACAAGGCCGACATGCTGATCGACCGCATCGTGCAGGGCAGCGACGTCTCGGGCATCGAGAGCCTGCGCTGGATGGATGCGGCCTCAGTGGCCGAGCTGATCCGCCATGAGCACCCGCAGATCATCGCCTCCATCCTGGTGCACCTGGAGCGTGACCACGCTTCCAGCATCCTGCAGCAGCTGTCGGCCGAGACCCGTTCGGACGTGATGCTGCGCATTGCCACGCTGGACAGCATCCAGCCCAGCGCACTGAAGGAACTCAACGAGGTGCTGTCGCGCGTGCTGACCGGTGGCGACAAGGTCAAGCGCCCTCGCCTGGGCGGCAGCAAGGCAGCCGCCGAGATCCTGAACTTCCTGGGCGGTGGCGAAGAGGCCTCGCTGCTGGAGACGCTGCGCGCCGAGAACGCCGAGCTGGCACAGGAGATCGAGGATCTGATGTTCACCTTCGACGACCTGCTGAGTCTGGACGACCGCGCTGTGCAGACGGTGCTGCGCGAGGTGCAGAACGATCAGCTGATCATCGCGCTGAAGGGTGCCGAGCCCGCGCTGCGCGAGAAGATCTTCAAGAACATGAGCTCGCGCGCTGCCGAGTCGCTGAAGGAAGACCTGCAGTCGCGCCGTCCGGTGCCACTGTCCGACGTGGAGGCCCAGC
>CAUVLK010000154.1:0-6511 GCA_963552635.1 uncultured Lautropia sp.
GAGCGTCGGAATGGCCTCGTAGGGCCGTTCCTGCATGGAGGTCGGCTCTGCCGCCGGCTGCGCTTCGCGCTTGAGCCAAAGGGGCTGGCCAGCCACCATCAGGCAGGCACGCTGGCAGCGGGCCGCCACCTGCTGGTTCAGCCAGCCCAGTGCGTCCACGTAGGCCCGCACGCCGGCGCCCACCGGCACCACGCCCAGACCGATCTCGTTGCTGACGAAGACCAGCGGCCCGCGGCTCTGCTCGATGGCGGTCAGCAGCGACGTCATGGCCTCGCTCTGGTAGAGGTTCTCGGCCGCCCCATGCCCCTTCCGAGGCACGACGTCCTCGTGGCGGGCCAGCTGGTTGGCCAACCACAGTGTCAGGCAATCGATGACCAGCAGGCGCTCGGGACGGCTGTAGCGGCGGATGACCCGGTCCAGTGCCAGCGGCTCCTCGATCGTGCGCATGCCCGGCAGGCGGGCACGGCGCTGTTCCTGGTGGCGTTCGATGCGATGCCGCATCTCGTCGTCACGGGCCTGGGCCGTGGCCACGAAGGCCGCCTTGCGCCCCGCAGCCCCCTTCAGCCACTGCTCGGCCAGCTGTTCGGCCCGTCGTGACTTCCCGCTGCGCTGCCCGCCCAGGATCAGTTCATGTCCAACAGGCGAGACGATGGGCAGGACCGATGAAGCCCTATCCCTCCCGATGCCATCCGCGGGTGCCCCCGCACGCGTCCTGTGATCTGCAGATTCCGGGGCATCAGCACGGGGGCTGCCCGCACCGGAGCGGCTCGCGGATCGCGCCCGTTCACGGGGTGCACCCGTGGATGCGGCATCGTCCGGACGCCCGTTGCCGGATGCCTTGCGCGAACCGGTGGAGGATGTCTTCTTTCCGGATCCGTCCTTGTCGGACTGGCCGGAATACCTGAGGCTCAACATGTCGATTTCTTCGGCAGGAAAAGGGCTGCGGCACGGGACGGGGCACTGGCGAACCAGGCATGGAAATAGCTGGCCCGCAACTGCCGGTACCGATAGACCGCCTCGGTGTGCGGATTGGCGCCGGATGAGACGGGGCGGCTGCTGTGCGCGACGTCCGGCAGCGGGGTGGTGCAGCGCGAATAATGGAAGGTATGGCCTCGCAGCGGGCCGATGGTCCCACCGGCCGTCAGTGCAGAAGAGGGATTGTCAGAAGCCGAGGCGTCCAGCGCATGGTACCGGGTCGGGATGTCCGCAGTGCCATCCGCTGCCGGCGCGTTCAGGTCTGCGTCCGCCGACACGGGCGGCCAGGCCAGCTGCTGCATGCCCAGGCCGGCCGCACGCTTGCCGAACTCGATGCTGCCCGGCAGGATGCCCCACATCGGCCAGTCACGCTCGTCGTGGCGCATCTGCTCGAAGAGTGGCAGCATGCCGCCGCATTCGGCCCAGACAGGGCGGTCGGCCTCAACATGCGCGCGCAACGTCTCGGGCAGGCGACGACAGGCCGAGAGCTGCTCGGCATGCAGTTCCGGATAGCCCCCGGGCAGCCAGACAGCATCACAGGCCGGCAAGGGGTCGTCGGCCAGCGGCGAGAAGAAGGTCAACGTCGCCCCCAACGCCTGCAGAACCTCCAGATTGGACGGGTAGATGAAGGCAAAGGCGGCATCGCGGGCAATGGCGATGGTGCGCCCTGACAGCGGCTGCGTGGTTGGTGCGGTGGGTACGGGACCTTCGGGCGGCAGAAAGCGCGTGTTCCAGCGCTGCAGGGTCTCACGGTCCAGGCTGCCCAGTACGGTGCCCTCCAGCGCATCGGCTGCAGCATCCAGTTTCTGTCGTGCATCGGCCAGCTCATGCGCGGGAATCAGGCCCAGATGGCGTGCAGGCATGGCAAAGGCGGCGTTGCGGAACACGCTGCCCAGGTAGTCGGAACGGATGCCCTCCCCGGTGCCGTCGGGTCCCGCCTCCGAGGCCGTGTCGGACGACGGCGAGTCGGGCTGTCGGTGCGCAATGGTTGCCGGCTTCGGATCGTTCCCCGAGTGAGAGTCCATCATCGGCCGGGCAGTGCCGGGACGCTGGCAGGCGCTGGCCAGCAGCTCGGCATGACGGGGGCTGGCCACGCGGTTGGCCAGGGCTCCGGCCCAGCGCAGGCAGGGCAGCCACGTCCGCAGGCCATGGGCCAGGGCGCCAAAGGTGCCGGTCATGGATGAGGCATCGATGACGGCCAGCACGGGCAGCCCCAGGCGGTGCGCCATCTCGGCAGCACTGGGCTCGCCGTCGTAGAGTCCCATCACCCCTTCCACGAGGATCAGGTCGGCCTGTCCGGCCGCGTCGTACAGACGCCTGCGAATGTCGTCCTCGCCGGTCATCCACAGGTCCAGGTTGTGGACGGTGTGGCCGCTCGCCAGTTCATGCCAGGCGGGATCCAGGAAATCCGGCCCGGTCTTGAAGACGCGCACGTCCAGCCCGGCACGGGACAGGCGGCGAGCCAGGGCAGCCACCACCGTGGTCTTGCCATGGCCGGACGCCGGCGCGCTGACCAGTACCGCCGGCGCAAGGCGGGCGGGCAACTCACTGCTGGCAGAGCCGGAATGGGAAACGGCCAATGACATCCGTGGAATCCGATCCGCATGCGGGGAAGCACCGCGGACAAGGTGTCGGAAAAGAACACAGGCCACGGGCATCCCCGCCCGATGGCATGCAACGAAGTGCCCATGCCGCAGGCGGCACGGACCAGACGCCAGGCGCTTGAGGGTGCCAGACATCCGGGGTGTTGGCCGGTATCCGGGCTGACGGCTGAACCCGATGATCGCCTTCCCGGGCCGGATGAGACGGGCGCGACCATTGAAGGACGCGACGCCAAAAGACCGGAACCAGTGGCTGCATGGATCATCAGGCTGGACAGGGAAAGGCACGCTGCGGACACGCCCGAGCGACGCCTGCGCCGCTGCCCACACCTTCGGACCGACCTGAATGGGTGGCGGGACATGGGCCTTCCCTGCCCGACCGCACGACCGTTGCGGGGGCAGCGCAGGTCAGGCGGACAAGGCGGCTTGCCACAAGCCACCGTGGCTGCATGCGCGCATGCAGACGCCCTCCTGCTTCCCGTTGAACTGCAAGGCAGGGAAGCGCCCTGCGAGCACCAACCGGACTATTCTACGGGGTCCGGAAAAAATTTTCTGCCGGAAGATGCGTGCCGGGCCGTACCTTCGCGGGCGGCTTTCGCCGCCCCAGGCTCCAAGGAACCTCTGAATAGGTTCCGCGAACCGGCGCGCCACGGAACGGGGTGCAGGACAAGGCGACATTTGCTGTCAATAGCGCCGCTATTGACAGCAAATGGCAACGCAGTCATGCGCCCGTTACGGCGATGCGACGGCCACGGGGACTTGTTCAGAGGATCCCTAGCGCCGTTCGGCCACCGCGTAGGCGGCCTGCGTGGGCGAGCCGTGCTCCAGGGCCTCGATGTCGCAGCCCTCGTACAGCTCGAAGGGCTGGTGGATCCAGGGGCTGTCATCGAGGTTGCAGACGCAGTAGTCGGGCGTGTAGACCGAAACGGCCTTCTTCCACAGCACCGCGGTGCGCAGCTCGGTGATCTCGGGATGGCGGCTGCGCATCACCGGCAGCAGCTTTTCCAGCGTGACGCCGGTATCGACCAGATCATCGGCCAGCAGCACACGACCGCGCGTGACGTCCTCGGCCGCGCTGATGGTGGAGCCGATCTTCAGCTCGCCCTGCTGCACGACATTGCCGGTGTGACGATAGGAGCTGGTGGTGAGCACACCCAGCGGCTTGTCGAAGATGCGCGACAGCAGGTCGCCCACCCGAAGGCCGCCGCGCGCCAGCGCGATGACCGAGTCGAACTGCCAGCCGGAGCGATGGATGGAGAGCGCCAGGCGCTCAATGAGGCGATGGTATTCGGCCCAGTCAACGTACAGATGCTGCATGGTTCAGCCTTCCTTCCTGCCAGGGTGCCGCAGCACGATGGTCTCTTCGCGGTCGGGACCGGTGGAGATGATGTCGATGGGGGCACCCGACAGCTCGGCCAGACGCTCGACATAGCGGCGTGCGTTCACCGGCAGGTCTTCCCAGCGGCGTGCACCCCGGGTGTTTTCCTTCCAGCCGGGCATTTCCTCGTAGACCGCCTGGCAGCGGGCCACGGCGCCAGCGCCGGTGGGCAGGCGCTCCAGGCGCTTGATGTTGCCCTTGGGCGTGGTCATGTCGTAGTGCGTGCAGATGCGAACGGTGTCCAGACCATCCAGCACGTCCAGCTTGGTCAGGCACAGCGCGGTGACGCCGTTGAGCTCGATGGAGCGGCGCATGGCCACGGCATCGAACCAGCCGCAGCGACGCGGGCGTCCCGTGACGGAGCCGAACTCGTGGCCGCGCTCGGCCAGGCGCTTGCCGATGTCGTCGTGCAGCTCGGTGGGGAAAGGACCGCTGCCCACGCGGGTGGTGTAGGCCTTGGCGATGCCCAGCACGAAATTCAGGTTGCCCGGGCCGATGCCGGAGCCGGCAGCCGCTGCACCCGCCACGCAGTTGCTGCTGGTGACAAACGGATAGGTGCCGTGATCGATGTCGAGCAGCGCACCCTGGGCACCTTCGAACATCAGCGACTCACCGCGTGCCAGCGAATCGGCCAGAAGACCGGCCACGTCGTGGACCATCGGGCGGATCTGCTCGCCCTGGGCCTGCAGCTCATCCAGCATCTTGGCCACGTCGATGCGCGGGGCGTGGTAGTAGTTCTCGAGCAGGAAGTTGTGCAGCTCAGCCGCCTCACGCACGCGCTCGGCCAGCTGGTCGGGCACGTACAGGTCTTCCAGCCGCAGGCCACGGCGTGCCACCTTGTCCTCGTAGGCCGGGCCGATGCCGCGGCCGGTGGTGCCGATGCGGGCGTCACCCCGTGCCTGCTCCCGTGCCTGGTCCAGTGCAATGTGATAGGGCAGGATGAGCGAGCAGGCATAGCTGATGCGCAGACGGCTGCGCACGTCCACACCGGCTGCCTCCAGCTCGGCGATCTCGGACAGCAGCGCCTGCGGCGAGAGCACGACGCCGTTGCCGATGTAGCAGGTCACGTCATCACGCAGGATGCCCGAGGGAATGAGGCGCAGCACCTGCTTGCGCCCTTCGATGACCAGCGTGTGGCCCGCGTTGTGACCGCCCTGGAAGCGCACGACTCCCTTGACTTCGTCGGTCAGCAGGTCGACGACCTTGCCCTTGCCTTCGTCACCCCACTGGGTGCCGACCACCACCAGATTCCTGCTCATGATTCCTTCCCTGCAAGCCGCCATTGGCCGTGGATGAAGCCGATCGTCCGATCGGCGGAAACGCCGGCCAGGCGCTGGGCATCCTGGCCGGGCAACAATTGCAATACGGTCTCGCCCTGGGCGCGCAGCGTGTCGATGAACGCCAGCAGCGCCGGGTCGTCGGACCAGGGAGCGACGATGATGGCCGGCGGCGTGTGCCGGTCGCGTCGCAGCTCGACGAGTTCACGCAGGTCAAGCGAAAAGCCGGTGGCCGGGCGCCCGCGCCCGAAGGCGGCGCCGATGCCGTCATAGCGGCCGCCGCGACCCACGGCTCGGGCATGACCTTCGACGTAGGCCGCAAAGCCCAGCCCGGTGTGATAGCGAAAGCCCTGCACGTCGGCCAGATCGATGGCCAGGGACACCTGTCCGGCATGGCGGGCCAGCCGCAGCGAGCCCAGGACGGCGTCCAGTGCGTCGAGATGGGGGGTGGCCTGCGGCCATGGAGCCAGCACGGTGCGCGCACGTGCCATGGCCGATTCGGCCGGCCCGAAGCACTCGGGCAGGGCCAGCAGCGCAGCTGCAGCAGGCTGAGACCACGGGGCAAGCAGCTCGCGCAGGCTGGGCAGGTCGCGGGCCTGCAGCAGCTGCAGCACGGCTTCCTCGTCCACCCCCTTCAGCTCGGCCAGCAGCAGGCTGGCCAGCCCCAGATGGTTGATGTCCAGACGCACCGGGCCCAGTTCGGCCAGTGCCAGCGACTGCAGCAGCAGGTCGATGACCTCGATGTCGGCCTCGATGCCGGCATGGCCGTAGATCTCGGCACCGATCTGGATGGGCTCGCGCGAGCCTTCCTGGCCGCTGGGACGGGTACGCAGCACCGAGGCGGCATAGCAGAGCCGGTTGATGTCACGCTGCTGCAGCAGATGCGCATCGATGCGCGAGACCTGGGGCGTGATGTCGGCCCGGACCCCCAGGCTCTGCCCGGAGAGCTGGTCCACCAGCTTGAAGGTCTTCAGGTCGAGGTCGCCGCCGCTTCCGATCAGCAGCGAATCCAGATATTCGACGAGCGGGGGCAGTACCAGCTCGAAGCCGTGGCGACAATAGGTGTCGAGCATCGCACGGCGCAGACCTTCGAGATCCTGCGCCGCATCGGGCAGCAGGTCCGAGATGCCTTCGGGAAGTAGCCAGCGGTTCTTCATGCCAGGGAAACGAAAAGCAGGCCGGCAAGTACCAGCATGAGACCCACGAAACGCAGCTGCCCGTCACGCAGGGCAGCCATCTGCTGCACTGCATTACGCCAGCCGCCCGTCAGCGGCAGGGAG
>CAUVLK010000155.1:0-6468 GCA_963552635.1 uncultured Lautropia sp.
CGAGGGCGACCGCAACCTGAACCGCGACTTCCGCCCCAGCCTGTCGCCCGAGAATGTCGAGGATCGCATCGCCACCCGGCTGGGACCGATCCTGGCCAGCCACGATGTGCTGGTGGACCTGCACACCTTCTCGGCGCCGGGCGAGCCCTTCGTGTTCTTCGGCCCCGCCGACAACCAGGAGGAGCTGGAACCTTTCAGGCGTTCGGCCGAAGAAGAGCGCCTGGCGCAGGCCATCGGCCCCCGGCGCCTGGTCTATGGCTGGCTGGCCGCCTACGCCAAGGGCGTGCGCCGTCGCCAGAACGGCAGCATCTCCTACGGGATCGGCACCACCGAATACATGCGTGCCCATGGCGGTTACGCCGTCACGGTGGAATGCGGCCAGCATCTGGATCCGGAGGCACCGGCCGTGGCGCGTGCCGCCATCGACAATGCGCTGCGTCTGCTGGACATGGGTGGACTGCTGCCCGAGGATGGCGCGCCTCCGGCAACCTGCCATGATCATGATGCCCCAGCAACGACCGAACCCTCACCGGATTTCTCTCGCAGCGAGTTCACCCCGTCGTCGGACGACCAGACCGCCCGCTTCGAGCTGATCGAGCTGTACGATGTTTTTGATCGACACGCCACCGGCGACCGTTTCGCCCGCGACTGGCGCTCATTCGATCGTGTGGCGGCCGGCGAACCCATTGCGTTCCGTGCCGACGGCCTGCCGTTGACGGCGCCGGAAGATGGCTACGTGGTGTTCCCCAACCCGGGAACCCCGCCGGGACGGGAATGGTTCTACTTCGCCCGGCCGGGTCGGCGGCGGCTGCGCTGACCACCTGCGCCGTCGAAAGGGGACTGCACACCACCTGAAGCCAAGACTCCTGGAATCGAGGCCCTCCTGACGCCAAGCCCCTGGATGAGGGCCCTCGCAGGCCCTTCAGGCGTGCTGTCGGCGGCCTCATGAACAACCGGCGCTCCCGCAGCAGAACGCTCTCCAGCCCCCACAGGACGGCCGTATCGACGCAGCGGTCCCCAATGACCGCTCGGCACGCATGACCGGACCCGGGGCATCCTCACTCGGACAGGCCGAATCGCCCGTCCGGGTCAGCGGCATGCGCGATTTCCACGGGTCGGATCGGCGGGATGTCCAGGCCCTTGATGCGGTTGAACTCGTCCACCATCGCGGCGGCCCAGAGGCCGTTCCAGACCGTTCCGGCATGGCCGTCGCCGATGACGGCATTCCACGGTTCATCGCCCTGCGTGACGCCCACCTCGCGCTTGCCGAACAGCTTCACGTGCTTGTAGGCCGGCTGGCCATCGGTTTCACGCGCGCCGAACCAGTGCCGGAAGAAGGCCCGGTCGTCGAAGAAATGCACGCCCTTCGTGCTCTCGGCGATCTGACGCAGGCGCTGGTCGTAGGCATCAAGCACGGCAGCAATGTTGGTCAGCTCCTGCGCGTTGCGGAAGCTGGCGTGCAGTGGCGGCCAGTCGACGTTGTTCAGGATCCCCACCAGGATGATGTCCAGCGCCGGGTCACGGGCCTTCAGCGCGGACACGGCCTGAGCCACCTGATCGGCACAGTCCTGCACCCGGGCCAGATTGTCGGCATCCGCCCCCGTCTTCGCAAAGGCCTGCAGGTCCTCGCGCTTGCCCAGGCTGTTGATGCCGATGCGGATCAGCACCACCGACGGCACGTCCTTCCAGCCTTTCGGATCACGGGCCATCTCGGCCAGCAGGCCGGGCACCTGCCCGAAGGTGGGGTTGTTGAGCGCGCCGCAGGTCGCGCCACTGAAGGCGAAGTTGTAGCGGAAGTCTTCCTTGTGCTGCCGCACCAGGCTGCCCATCACGTTGCGTCGCAGCCAGGCGCCGGCCCCGCTGCTGCCCACCTCACCGAAGGGCCCCTGATCGATGTCGCGGGGACGCAGCCTGCCGAGGATCTCGGTCCACTGCCAGGTACTGGCCTGCTGCGCCCCACCGCGCGCTTCGGGTGTGCCGTAGTGCAGCGACACCGCATCGTGGAAGGAATGACTGTCGGAGTCACCCAGAACGGCCAGGCGCAGTTTCGGGCTGACCGGCTTTCCGCCATTGAAGGAAGACATGTGCTCCGGACTCCTGCTGTCGGTGGCCACACCACCAGGAGGGGTACCGACGTGGCTGCGCTGGACAGCGGCCGGCGGATCGCTGTTGGGGGTGCAGGCAGCCATGCTCATACCAGCACCGATGCTCAGAAGCAACACCCTCAGCATCATTTTACTGAAAATATGTGACAAATGTTCAGAGGCGCGACGGTGAACAGTCACGCTAGCATTGGTGGATCGGGCAGGCTGCGTTCCCGTTGTGCCGGCCGATGCGTCGCAAAAGGTACGCTGCCTGCCACTGGCCCCATGTTCAAAACCGATCATGCGTCTATAGATTGCTTGTTGGAATGAATCACCTACCCTCAGGGGAGGACTGAAACCATCCGGCATCTTTCTCATCCAACCGGATTCTCGCACCTGTGGCTTCCATCTCGATCAAGCTTCCCGCCAAACTGACCACGGCCCTGGCAGCGCGCCAGCGGCAGGACGAACCGCGGCGTGTCCCCTGGCTGGCCGCCTGGATACTGGCTGACCACCGCATCGGCGGCGGCACGCTGCCCGGCGGGCTGGGCGACACCGCCAGCCTGCTGGCACTCGCGCGCCAGCACGTGGACAACGGACGCGACACCTGGGAAGGCGAGACCGGGCTGGCGCTGTTCGTCGAGGAGGCCAAGCCGACCGTGCTGTCGGCCGATACCGACGCCATGAACGCCATGCCTGTTGGGCATGATGCCATCCCGGCCGATACCGAATCGTCGACGCCCCGTAAAAAGGCTGACATTTCGCTGCATTTTGTCGGCGAAGACGTAACCATCAGCTCGCCCAGCGGCCGCTACGATGCCATGGCGCTGCATGGATGGCGGCGGCTGCTGCGCCACCTGCTGATCGAGCTGGTGCTGCAGAGCCCGCAGCCGCTGTGCCAGTTCTCCAATCTGGCCACCAGCATCCAGCCGCTGGTGCTTCAGACCTGGTCCGGTCCCACCGACGGGGACGCACGCCTGCCGCAGGCCACCGTCATCGAGCGCTTCGACCTGCAGTGCCGCCGCCACCCCGATGCCACGGCGGTGCGCGTGCCCGGCACGCCCGGCGTCACCTGGAACTACGAGACCCTGCGCGAGATCTCGCTGCGCCACGCTGCCCGCCTGCAGGCGCTGGACGTGGGTGCCGGCGACCACGTGGCCATGCTGCTGTCGCGCCGGCCCGAAGCCATCGCCCTGATGCTGGGCATCCTGCGCCTGGGCGCCGTCTATGTACCCATCGACCCGGCCAGTCCGGAACAACGGCTGTCGCTGATGCTGGAAGACAGCCAGCCCACGCTGCTGCTGGTGGATGCGCACACCCAGCCCCACCAGCTGGCGCTGGCCAAGGCGCGCGGCGTTCCGACACTGGACATCGACTGCCTCGACAGCGACAGCGGCGACACCGATACGCTCGTGGGATTCGACGCGGTTCCCCGCCTGTCGGAACGGGTCTCCGAGCAGGATCTGGCACGATACGGCAGCCCTGCCCGGCAGCCCGCCTACGTGATGTACACCTCCGGTTCCACAGGCACCCCCAAGGGCGTGGTCATCCCCCATCGGGCCATCGTCCGGCTGGTCTACCGCCAGTATTACGCGCCGCTGGGCCCCAAGGTGGTGATGCTGCACGCAGCACCGCTGGCCTTTGATGCCTCGACGCTGGAGATCTGGGGACCACTGCTCAATGGCGGCACCTGTGTCGTCCATCCACAGGCCATCCCCTCCGGGGCCGGTCTGGCCGAGACCATCCGCACCGAACGCGTCAACACCGCATGGCTGACGGCCGCACTCTTCAATCGCATCGTTGACGAGAACCCGCTGCACCTGCAGGGTCTGCGCACGCTGATGACCGGGGGCGAGGCGCTGTCGCCCCGTCATGTGCGCCGGGCACTGCAAACGCTGCCCGGACTGCAGCTGATCAACGGTTACGGCCCCACCGAGACCACCACCTTCGCCGTCACGGGGCCGGTGTCCGAACACGATCTGGACAGCCACGCCACCGTGCCGCTGGGCCGCCCCATCAACTGGACCTACGTGCGCGTGCTGAGCCCGCTGGGCGACGCCGTTCCCCCCGGCCTGACCGGCGAGCTCTACATCGGCGGCCCAGGCGTGGCCCTGGGCTACCTGAACCGTCCGGATCTCACGAAGGAGCGCTTCGTCACCGACCCGTTCGGTGGTCCCCACGACACGCTCTACCGCACCGGCGACGCCGTGCGCTGGCTCGACGACGGCCGCCTGGAATACCTGGGCCGGCTGGATGGCCAGCTCAAGATCCGCGGCTTTCGCATCGAACCGGGCGAGATCGAGGCCGTACTGGCCAGCCATCCGGCCGTGGCCAATGCCGCCATCACCGACGAATGTCCGCCCAATGGCGAGCGCCGCCTGGTGGCCTGGCTGGTGGCGGCCGCCGGCCAGACACTGCCCGATGACGACGCCCTGCGCGACCACTGTCGCCAGCGCCTGCCCATCTACATGATGCCCGCACGTTTCGTGGCTGTCCCGCAACTGCCGATCACGCTGAACGGCAAGCTGGACCGCCGCGCCCTGCAGGCCATGGAGACCAAAGGCGCAACACTCGTAAATACGGCCGACGCCGGTTTTACAGAAGACACGAAGGTTACAAACAGTGACGTAACCAGAGATGATACAGATCTTGCACATTCAAACCAGGGTAAACGCGAGATCGCCGCATCGGCTGCGTCATCGACACCACACCCCGTATCCAGTGCGCCTCGCACGACCGAGACGCCCCCTCGCCCTGAGAGCCAGGCAGATACCGGCAGCCAGGCCCTGACGCCCGCACTCAAGCGCCGGCTCGAACAGCGCATCATCGCGCTGCTTGAGCCCATCCTGGCCATCCGGGGCCTGCGTGCCCACGACAACTTCTTCGAGGTGGGGGGATCGTCGCTGCTGGCCGCCCAGGCCCTGGAAGCCCTGCAGCAGACCTTCGGACCAGTCATTGGCATCGAGGACTTCTTCGGCACCCCCACGGTGACGGCCTTTGCCGCACGCATTGCGGAAGGCCTGCCGGCCGCCGAGCTGCAGCACATCCTGCAGCCCGGCAGTGACACAACCAGTACCGGGCACGCATCCCATCAGGCCCAGACAGACACGGTCTCGCATGCCGGAACGCATCCGGACAGCCAGGCTGCCCCTGGTACGGATGACAGCGCTCCGCATGCTGCCCGCGCTGATCAGGCTCATGCCGCCACCCCGACAGACGAGGACGAACGCGCCATCGCCATCATCGGCATGGCCGGACGCTTCCCGGGTGCAGCCAGCATCGAGGAACTCTGGCAGAACCTGATCGCCGGCCGTGACGGCATCCGCCACTTCCAGCCCGAGGAGCTGGACCCCTCCCTGCCCGCCAGCCTCACCGGCGACCCCGACTACGTGGCGGCACGCGGCGTGCTCGACGACGTGGCGCGCTTCGATGCCGCCTTCTTCGGCATCGGCCCGCGCGAAGCCGAGCTGATGGACCCGCAGCAGCGCATCTTCCTGGAACTGGCCTGGCAGTGCCTTGAGCAGGGCGGACAGGCCCCGCGCGACGGCGACCGTCAGATCGGCGTCTTCGCCGGCATGTACAACGCCACCTACTTCCAGCGCCACCTGCAGCACTACCCGGAAAAGATCGCTGCCCTGGGCGAATTCCAGGTGATGCTCGACAACGAGAAGGACTACATCGCCACCCGCACCGCCAACCGGCTGGACCTGCGGGGGCCCGCCGTCTCGGTGCACACCGCCTGCTCCACCTCGCTGGTGGCCATCGTCCAGGCCGTTCAGGCGCTGCGCGCCGGTCAGTGCCGCATGGCGCTGGCCGGGGGCGCTGCCGTCACGGCGCCGGTCAACAGCGGCTACCGCCACGAAGCCGGCTCGATGCTCTCGCCTGACGGTGTCACCCGCAGCTTCGATGCCGATGCCCAGGGCACGGTGTTCTCCGATGGAGCCGCCGTGGTGCTGCTCAAGCGCCTGGCCGACGCCCGCCGCGACGGCGACACCGTCTACGCCGTCATCCGCGGCGTGGGCATCAACAACGACGGCGGCAACAAGGCCAGCTTCACCGCAGTCAGCGTGGAAGGCCAGCATGCCGTCATCCGCGCGGCCCTGGACGACGCCGGCGTGCCCGCCCGCAGCATCCAGGTCGTGGAGGCCCACGGCACCGCCACCCCCATGGGTGACCCGGTCGAAGTGCGTGCCCTCACCCGTGCCTGGCGCGAAGAAACCCAGGACACCGGCTTTGCCGTGCTCAGCTCGCTCAAGAGCTACATCGGTCACACGGTCATCGCGGCCGGCGCGTCGGCCACCATCAAGACGGTGATGGCACTGCAGCACAGCCTCATCCCCGGCACCCCGCCCTTCAGCGATCCCACGCCCCGGGCCCGCGTCAG
>CAUVLK010000156.1:0-6456 GCA_963552635.1 uncultured Lautropia sp.
AAATGAGGGATTCATCCAGCCCCTTGCGCTGCAGGTCCTGCGACAGGCGGGCACGGCCGAAGCGCTCTGCCCCGTTGCGCACCAGGGATTCGGCCATGCGTCGATCGGACAGCAGCTTCATGCCCTCCAGTTCGTCCAGCACCGATTCGACCAGTTCAGGTGACGGAGCACGAGGCGCCGGATTGTCACCCTCTGTACGGTCGAAAGAGGGGGCACGCCCCCAGGAGCCGGATTTGCCGTCGAACGCATCGTCGGACACCGGTGCACTCTCGTGGTCACCTTGCCCCCCTGCCCTGCCGCCAGCACGTCGACGGCGGCGAACGGGCGCAGGTGTGAGCAGCTTGCGCGTGAGCTCGGCTCGGCTGTGCTCACGCCGGGCCAGCAGGGCTATGGCCCGCCGCTTGAGCGCGCTGCGCTGGGCCGACTCGGATTCGTCGGCCCGAACCAGCGCCTGAAGATCACGAAAGCTCATGCTGCCCCACCTGCTTCACGGCCTCACTCGGCGTCCTTGTCCTTGGCGACGCGCGGACGACGCCCCTCGGCGGCAGGCTCGACGCCCTCGGCATCGACGACGGGTTGCGGTGCCTCGCCACGGGTCGAGACACCAACGGCCTCGCGGATGCGGTTCTCGATCTCCAGCGCCAGCTCGGGCTTCTCGCGCAGGTATTCGCGGGCGTTGTCCTTGCCCTGACCGATGCGCTCGCCGTTGTAGCTGTACCAGGCACCGCTCTTTTCCACGAAACCATGGGTGACGCCCAGGTCGAGGATCTCGCCCTCACGCGAGGTGCCCTCGCCATAGAGGATGTCGAACTCGGCGCTCTTGAACGGGGGCGAGACCTTGTTCTTGACGACCTTGACGCGGGTCTCGTTGCCGATGATCTCGTCACCCTTCTTGATGGAGCCGGTACGACGGATGTCCAGACGCACGGAGGCGTAGAACTTGAGCGCGTTGCCGCCGGTGGTGGTCTCGGGGTTGCCGAACATGACGCCGATCTTCATCCGGATCTGGTTGATGAAGATGACCAGCGTGTTGGTGCGCTGGATGGAGCCGGTGAGCTTGCGCAGCGCCTGGCTCATCAGCCGGGCCTGCAGGCCGGGTAGCGCATCGCCCATGTCGCCCTCGATTTCGGCGCGCGGCGTGAGCGCGGCCACCGAGTCGACCACGACCAGATCGACCGAGCCGGAACGGACCAGGGCATCGCAGATTTCCAGGGCCTGTTCGCCGGTGTCCGGCTGGGAGATGAGCAGTTCAGGCAGGCGCACGCCCAGCTTGGCGGCGTACTGCACGTCAAGTGCGTGCTCGGCATCGATGAAGGCGCAGGTGCCGCCCAGCTTCTGCATCTCGGCAATGACCTGCAGCGTGAGGGTGGTCTTGCCGGAAGACTCCGGCCCGTAGATCTCGACGACGCGGCCGCGCGGCAGGCCGCCAACGCCCAGCGCGATGTCCAGCCCCAGCGAACCGGTGGAGACCACTTCGATGTCCGGGGCGACTTCGCCGTCGGCCATGCGCATGACCGAACCCTTGCCGAACTGCTTTTCGATTTGTGCCAGAGCGGCGGCCAGTGCCTTGGCCTTCTCTGCGCGTGCCTTGTCGTCCATGACGGATGTCCTGTGAGGAGATTGAAGCAGCCCCGATTATGACACCAGACTACTGTACATACAATCAGTCGTTTGGCTTCGACCGGATGATGGAAGCCATTCAGGCGAATGAATCGGCCGGATGTACGATATGCACGCGGCTTCATGACAGAGCGGCCGCAGCGCGGTGCCCGGAACGTTGTGTGCAGCGCACAATAGCCACGTTCTGCGCCATGGACGGGCCTGCGGGAGTATCGTACCGGCTCCGGGTCGGGCGTTCCGGTGACGCGGTAACCGTGCAGGCAAGCCCCCGCCCCGATCTCGCAAGGCCCCGGCATGACCCGGGCATTATTCGATATATGAGTGAGTATTGAATTTCATGAGCAAGACTATTGCAGACCTTCTGGTGGAAACACTGTCCGATGCGGGTGTACAGCGCATCTGGGGCGTGACGGGCGACAGCCTGAACGGCATCAACGACAGCCTGCGGCGCTTCAAGCGCATCGAGTGGGTGCCGGTTCGCCATGAGGAAACGGCAGCCTTCGCGGCTGGTGCCGAAGCCGCCGTGACCGGCAAGCTGGCCGTGTGTGCCGGCAGCTGCGGTCCGGGCAACATGCACCTCATCAACGGTCTGTACGACTGCTGGCGCAACCGGGTGCCGGTCCTGGCCATCGCCGCGCACATCCCCTCCACCGAGATCGGCCTGGGCTACTTCCAGGAGACCCACCCGCAGGCGCTGTTCCGCGAATGCGCCGATTTCGTGGAGCTGGTCTCCAACCCGGCCCAGATGCCCGAGATCCTCTACCGGGCCATGAACACGGCCATCGGCAAGCAGGGTGTGGCCGTCCTGGTGCTGCCGGGCGACGTGGCGCTGTCGGAAGCACCGGCCGCGTCACCCCGGCATTGGGTAGCGGAACAGCCGCAGCGAATAGCGCCCACCTCCACCGAGATCGATCGGCTGGTCGGGCTGCTGAACCAGGCCAAGGCGCCCGCCATCCTGGCGGGGGCGGGTTGCGCCGGCGCACACACCGAGCTGGTGTCCGTGGCCAAGGCCCTGAAGGCGCCGATCGTGCACGCGCTGCGCGGCAAGGAATACGTCGAATACGACAATCCGTACGATGTAGGCATGACCGGGCTGATCGGTTTCTCGTCGGGCTATCACACGCTGATGAGCGCCGACGCCGTGCTGATGCTGGGCACAAGCTTCCCCTATCGCGCCTTCTATCCCAAGGAAGCCACGATGATCCAGGTGGACCGCGATCCCACGGCGCTGGGGCGGCACACCACGCTGAGCCTGGGCATCGCGGCCGACGTGCGCGAGACACTCTCGGCCCTGCTGCCCAAGCTGGCCGAGCGTTCGGACGCGACCTTCCTGAACCGGGCGCTGGATCATTACCACAAGGCACGCGCCGGCCTGGATGAGCTGGCCCAGCCCGCCCCAGCCGGCAAGCCGGTGCACCCGCAGCACCTGATGCGGCTGGTCAGCGAGCTGGCGGCCGAGGATGCCGTATTCACGGCCGACGTGGGCACGCCGACGGTGTGGGCTGCCCGCTACCTGAAGATGAACGGCCGGCGCCGGCTGCTGGGTTCGTTCAATCACGGCTCGATGGCCAATGCCATGCTGCAGGCGCTGGGTGCGCAGGCGGCACAACCCAATCGACAGGTGATCTCGCTGTCGGGGGATGGCGGCTTCACGATGATGATGGGCGACATGCTGACCGCCGTGCAGCAGAAGCTGCCCATCAAGATCATCCTCTTCAACAACAGTTCGCTGGGCTTCGTGGCCATGGAGATGAAAGCCGGTGGCTACCTGGACACGGCCACCGACCTGCAGAACCCCGACTTCGCGGCCATGGCCAAGGTGGCGGGCTTCACGTCCTTCCGCGCCGATGACTCGACCAACCTGAAGGAGACGCTGACCCAGGCGCTGGCACACCCCGGACCAGTGCTGGTGGACGTTCGCACCGAACGCAACGAGCTGATCATGCCGCCGAAGGTGCAGATCGGCCAGGCCAAGGGCTTCAGTCTGTACATGCTGAAGGCCGTGCTGAACGGTCGTGGCGACGAGGTGGTGGAGCTGGCGCGGACGAACCTGCGCTGAGATGAAACAGGCCGCCATGGCAGGGTGTCATGACGGCCTGCATGCCCTGCTGCACCGCAAGGAAGCATCCGTGATCGGCAGCACGGTCATCCCTCGCCCTTGACCAACCACGCCACCGGATGTCTCGGAAAGGCCCGGCAGTGGTGAATGCCAAGGGGCCACGAACATGCAGCCGTCGTGCGGGCCTGATCGGCCCGTCCGTCACTACAGCAACGCTTCTGCCGATTCGGGCAGGATCTGGCCGCCGTCGATGATGATGGTCTGGCCCGTGATGTAGGCCGCTTCGCGGCTGGCCAGGAAGCAGGCGGCATAGCCGATGTCCTGCGGAGTGCCCAAGGTGTGCGTCGGCACGGCGGCGCGCATCTGGTTCAGATACTCCTCGCCCTGGGCAATCAGGCCTTCACTGAGCACGTTGCCCGGCATGACGGCGTTGATGGTGATGCCGAATCGCGCGTATTCAAGCGCCACGCTGCGCATGAAGCCCAACTGGCCGGCCTTGCTGGCGCCGTAGTGGCTCCAGCCCGGGAAACCGGTGACAGGCCCGGTGATGGAGGACGTGATGACGATGCGGCCATAGCCACGCGGCTGCATGGCGGCCAGTGCGGCCTGCACCATCAGGAAGGTGCCCTTGAGGTTGATGCCGTGCGTCTGGTCCCAGTCCGCCTCGGTCATGTCGGCCAGCTTCTTCTGCGGGAAGATGCCGGTATTGGAACAAAGGATGTCGAGCGCGCCGAAACGTTCGACGACGGAGGCCACGGCATCCTGGCAGCTTTGCTGCACGCGGACGTCGGTGTGCTGGTAATGGGCCCCCAGTTCCTTGGCCGTCGCCTGACCCTGTTCACGGTCAATGTCGGCAATGACGACATTGGCCCCCGCCTGCCTCAGCACGGAAACGATGCCCTTGCCGATGCCCTTCGCCCCCCCGGTGACAAGCGCGGTCTGTCCTTGCAGGGAAAAAAGTGAAGCGGTCATGAATGTCTCCCGATGCGCAGGTGGGTCAGACCACGACAGGCTGCTGGTCCTGCGCCTGGTCCAGCAACTGCACGGCACGCCGCAGGGCGTGGATGGCGGTCTGACGACGAATGTCGGCCCGATTCCCGGAGAAGTGCCGGGTTTCGGTCAGCACCAAGGGCTCGGACGTGCCGGGCGGCCAGCGCAGCGCCCAGCCGAAACAGACAGTACCGACGGGTTTTTCAGCTGTGCCCCCGTCCGGGCCAGCAATGCCGCTGACGGCCATCGACAGCAGGGCATCGCTGCTGCGCAGCGCGCCCAGCGCCATCTGGCTGGCTACCGAGGTGCTGACAGCCCCCTCCGTTTCCAGCGTGGCGGCATCCACGCCCAGCATCTCGATCTTGGCCTGGTTGGCATAGGTGACGTAGCCCCGGCTGAACCAGGCGCTGGAACCGGCGGTCTCGGTCAGGGCCGCGGCAATCAGGCCGCCGGTGCAGGACTCCGCCGTGGTGACCAGCCCTGCCCCCAGGGCCGTCACACGCTGGCCCAGCAGGCGGGCCCAGGCAACCGGGTCGCCGTGTGGGTCGGGGTGCCCGTTCTGTCGATCATCCTCTTCCATCGCGTCCTCCCCTTGCTCCATCCGCATCTGCGCTGGCGCCGGTCATGTCGCTTGCGAACCAACTGCCTGATGCCTGATGCCTGATGCCAGTTTATGCTGACACGCCGCACCGGGGCGAGACAATCCCCCGGGGGCGCAGGCTGTTCTGCTTCCCAGAAACCGGCAAACCCAACCCCCGTAAAGCCCGGCGATCAGTCAAACAGCCTCTCCCAGACAGCCATGACAATGACGGTGTAGGCCGCTGCCAGCAGGTCGTCCAGCAATACACCGATGGCGTTCTGCCACTGGCTGTCGATGGTGCGGATGGGCGCCGGCTTGGTGATGTCGAAGAGGCGGAACAGCAGGAAACCCACCAGCTGGTCGGAGAAGTCCTGCGGGATGACCCACAACACCAGCCAGAAAGCCACGATCTCGTCCCAGACGATGGCGCTATGGTCATGCACGCCCACGTCGCGGCCGGTACGTTCGATGGCCCAGTGCCCCACCACCAGGCTCAGGGCGATGAGTACGCCCATACCGGTATCGCCCAGCAGCGGCGCGAGGATGACAAAGGCCACCCACGCGAAAAGTGTGCCCATGGTGCCGGGCACGACGCTGCTGAGGCCGCTGCCCAGGCCGAAGGCGATCCACCGCGACAGGCGCGGCTTCATGAATTCGAAGGTCGGCCGGATCCGGCCGAAGGTTCCGTCGGCACGGACCAGATCGGTCACGTCCTCTACCTTGTTGTCATTCATGTCGAGAAATGGTCATGTCCACGAGCTGCCAGTGGCCGGGACTGGCCTTTGGCATCAACCAGAAGCATAGCGCGTCCGGTCACGATCCTGCCGATCATGCGGGCATCAGGGCAGCATTGCAAGATGGTATCGGTCTGCGCTGTCGGCGCGGTGAACAGCAGCTCGTAATCATCACCGCCATGCAGGGCAAGCTGCAGGGCCTCGTCATGTGCCACGCCACTTTCACGCAGCACCGGGTCCAGTGGCAGGTGGTCTTCCCACAGCTCGGCCCCCAGGGACAGGCCCTGTCGGCGCCCCGATGCAGTCAACAGATGCCCCAGGTCACCCGCCAGGCCATCGGAAATGTCCATGGCGGCGCTGGCCACACCGGCCAGTCCCAGGCCGGCGACCAGCCGAGGTTCAGGCCAGTCCAGGCGGCGGGCTGCAGCGTCGGGTACAGGCTGCCCCTCGCAGCGCCCTGCCACGCCCAGAGA
>CAUVLK010000157.1:0-6456 GCA_963552635.1 uncultured Lautropia sp.
CCATGAGGTGATCCGTCGGCTGGTGCAGCGCGGCATCGAACGGGGGGAGTTCCGCCAGCCCTTCGACCTGGACACGGCCACCCACCTGGTCATTTCCCCGCTCATGCTGAAGCTGGTCTGGAACCATTCGGTGGGCCAGTGCTGCAAGCCCATCATCGACCCGGCGGACTTCATCCGCCACCACGCCGACCTGGTGCTGACGCTGCTGCGCCCCGACAAGGCGGCTTTGGCACCTTGCGCCGGCGCCCGCCCGCCCGACGCCCCGGTACAGGGCGCGCCACAAGCCCCGCTGCCCGCCTGAAACCCTGCACCGGCCCCGACGGCTTCCCTCTTTCCCGACGTTTCGCCGTTCCCGGCATACTGGCATACTTCATCCAGAGACATCACCCGGCGCCGAACACCATGAACATCGAGCAAGCCCGCTTCAACATGATCGAACAGCAGATCCGCCCCTGGCGGGTCAATGATGGCCGGGTACTCGGCATCCTGGCAGAAGTCCACCGCGAGGACTTCGTGCCGGCCGCCTGGCAAGGCATGGCCTTTGCCGACACCGAGGTACCGCTCAACATCGACGGTCATGCCTCGGGCCAGGTGATGCTGGCACCGAAGGTGGAAGCCCGCCTGCTGCAGGGCCTGGCCATCCAGCCCCACGAAAAGGTGCTGGAAGTGGGCACCGGATCGGGCTATGGCACCGCCCTGGCCGCACGCTGCAGCCGCCACATCAGCTCCTGGGAAATCGACCCGGTGCTGGCCGGTTTCGCCGCAGCCAACCTGGCCCGTGCGGGCCTGACCGACCTGCAGCTGCACACCGGCGACGGCCATGAGGCCCTGAAGGCCTCCGATGTCCGCTGGGACGTGATCATCCTGTCGGGTGCCGTGGTCACCGAACCGGCCGACTTCCTGGCCCGACTGAACGCCGGCGGTCGCCTCTTCTGCTTCATCGGCGAGGCCCCCGTCATGGAAGCCCGCGTCTACACCCGCACCGACCAGGGCCTGCAGTCGCTCAACCTGTTCGAGACAATGGCTCCGGCCCTGCAGGGCTTCCCCTCGGTCAGCCATTTCCATTTCTGACCTGCGGCACAGACATGAGCCGACTCTCGCCCGCGCAGCTGGCCCAGTGGCTGGGAGATCCTCGACGCGAATCTCCCCTGCTGCTGGACGTGCGCGAGGAATGGGAGTTCGAGCACGTCAGCCTGCCGGAATCGCAGCACGTGCCGCTGGCCGAGCTGCCCGCCATGGTGCATGAGCTGGATCCCGAGCAGCCCATCGTCTGCATCTGCCACCACGGCATGCGCAGCCTGCGGGCAGTCCACTTCCTGGCGCACCACGGCTTTGCCGAGGTCCACGATCTGGCCGGTGGCATCGACGCCTGGGCCGTGCAGCAGGATCCGACCATGGCCCGGTACTGAAACACGGCGGGCCACACATACGGAAGGGCTATGATCAAGACACACCGGCTCACCCGTCTGCTGCTGCCAGCGCTGCTGCTGTCTGCCCTGCCTGCCTGGGCCACCAACCTGCAGGAAGCCTTCGATGCCGCGCAGCGACAGGATCCCACCGTGCAGGCCGCCCGACTGCAGGTGGACATCGACAATCAGCAGCGCAAGGCGGCACGTTCCCGGCTGCGACCAACCATCGGCGCAGAGCTGAGCACCACCAACGGCCAGTTGCACACCAACCTGTTCTCCCGGCATTATTACGACAACCGGCTGGCCGGCATCAGCCTGAACATTCCGGTGTACAGTCCCCAGGACACGGCCCGCCTGCAGCAGGCCCAGGTGGCCGAACTGCTGGCGCAGAGCCGGCTGGCGCAGGCGCTGCAGAACCTGGCCGAGCAGGTGGCCGCCAGCTACTTCGCCGTGCTGTCGGCGCAGGATGCGGTGGACGTGGCCGAAGCGCAGCGCAACGCCATCCAGGAACAGTTTGCAGCTGCCCGCGAAGGCTTTGCAACGGGCAATGCCACCATCACCGACCAGCAGGAGGCGCAGGCCCGACTGGATCTGAACCGCGCCCAGCTGGCCGCAGCACGCCATGCGCTGCAGGGTCGCCAGGCCTCCTTCACCCAGCTGACCGGCCTGCCCGCCGATCACCTGCAGCGGCTTGCTCCCGATACCCGCCTGCCACTGGCACCAGCACAGTCACAGGCCTACTGGGAAGATCAGGCGCGCACGCGCAGCTTCCTGGTGCGCCAGGCAGAAATGGGCGTGCAGGGCGCACGCCACGGGGTGGAAGTCGCCCGCGCAGGCCACTATCCTACCGTCACCATCGGTGCCCAGGTCGGCAGCCTCATCGGCCAGACCAACATCACCGTCGATTCCCAGATACACCGCACCCGTGACATCTCCGGCGGCGTGCAGGTCAAGATCCCGCTCTACGCTGGCGGCGGACTGGTCGCCCAGGAGCGCGCCAGCGTGGCCTCCCTGGAACAGCGTGAAAGCCAGCTGGAAGCGGCCCGACGTGGCGCCGCCCAGCAGGTGCGCGACCTGTATCTGGCGCTGCAAAGCAGCATGGAACAGGCCGATGCGCTGCAGGCTGCCGTGCGCTCCAGCCAGCTGGCCCTGGAGGCCAACCATGAGGGGTATCGTGCTGGCGTGCGCGTCAACATCGACGTGCTGAACGCCCAGCAGCAGCTCTTTCAGGCCCGCCAGAATCTGGCTTCCACCCGCTATGCCGTGCTGCTGAACCAGCTGCGGCTCAAGGCAGCCATCGGCGCGCTCGACGACGCCGACATCGCGGCGGTCGACGGTTATCTGAAGGCCCCTGCCGGGGCGAGCACAGCCACCGCGCCCGTGCCCGCCGGCAACGGTCAGCCCGTCAAAGCACGACCTGCGGCGGCGCGGTGACCAGCGGGGCCACCGGGGGCCCCAGTGCCGATTCCATCAGCGGCCCGATGGCCTCCAGCGTGCGCTCCAGCGAGCCCCGGTGTGCCTGGGCAAAGGCGGCGCCAGCTGCAGACATGGCGCCTCGTCGCGCCGTGTCGGCCGCCAGCTCCAGCGCCACCGGAATGGCCTCGCGCGGGTCGCTGACCTGGATGGAGGCGCTGAACAGGATGGACGCCTCGGCCGCCTGCTGGAAGTTGTAGACCGACGGCCCCAGCACCACCGGACAGCCGGCCGCGTTGGCCTCGATCAGGTTCTGCGATCCGAAAGGCAGCAGCGAGCCGCCCATCACCGTCACGTCGGCTGCGGCGTACCAGGCCTGCATCTCGCCCATGGAATCGCCCAGCAGCACGTTGCAGCGCGAGAAATCGGTGTCCGGATCGTCCAGCGCCTTGCGCTGCATCGGCGGCTCGCCCATGTAGCGGGTGATGAGCCGGGCCACCGCCTCGAAGCGATTGGGGTGGCGCGGCACGATGATCAGCATCGGTGGCAGGCTGTCACCGATGCCGCCCAGTCGTGGATCACGGTGCTGCACCACGCGCTGCCAGCTCTCCAGCACCAGCGCTTCTTCCCCCTCGCGGGTGCTGGCCGCCAGAATCACCAGACGGTCACCGAAGCGGCTGCGCCAGCCCCGACCACGCGCCTGCAGCACGAAGTCGGCCGGCTGGTCGAACTTCAGGTTGCCGGTGACGAACTCGGGTCGCTGCCCCAGATGGGCGATGCGCTCGGCGTCATCCTGGGTCTGGGCGATGATCATCGAATAGCCGCGCACCGCCGGCTCGATCAGTGAGCGGAAGCGCTGCCCGCGCGCCAGCGAACGGGGCGAAAGACGGGCGTTGATGGCGATCAGCGGCACCTGGTGACGATTGGCGGCCGCCACCAGATTGGGCCAGACCTCGGTCTCGACAATGAGGCCGATGGCGGGATTCCAGTGCTGGAAGAAGCGCTCCACCGCCCCCGGCAGGTCATAGGGCAGATAGCTCTGCGCAATGCGGCCGGGCAGATCCTTCAGGCGCAGCGCACCGGTGGCCCGTCCGGTGGGCGTGCCGTGCGTCAGCAGGATGGGCACCTCGGGCCAGGCGGCCGCACATTGGCGCAGCAGCGGCAGCACGGCGGCCGTCTCGCCCACCGACACGGCATGCACCCACAGCGGCCGCACCTGGCCGGTGTGATAGCTGTGCGTGTCAGGCGTGTTGCTGGGCGTGCGCCAGTAGCCGAAGCGCTCGTCCCAGTGCTGACGGTACTCAGGCTGCCAGAGACTGCGGTAGAGCAGATAGCTGCCCAGAAGCGGGGTAGCCAGGCGCCAGCCCCAGCCGTAGAGACAGCGGGCAATGTTCTGGGCGCCGGAGGACTGGGTCATGATGGGAAACGGGCACTCAGAACGGAATGGAGAGATCGGGACGGATGGCCAGCAGCGCGGCCTTCACGGCCTGCTGGATGCGCGCCAGTGCGGCCGCGTCGTCGGCCTCGAAGCGCAGCACCAGCACCGGCGTGGTGTTGGAGGCGCGCACCAGGCCAAAGCCGTCGGGATATTCCACCCGCAGCCCGTCGACGGTGATGATCTCGGCGCCGTCGAAGCGGCCCCGCTCGCGCAGCGCCTGGACCAGCGCCGCATTCTCGCCTTCGGCCAGCGGCACCTGCAGCTCGGGCGTGCTGCTGGCATCGGGCAGGCCTTCCAGCAACGCGCCCGGATCAGGCACGCGCGCGAGGATCTCCAGCAGCCGCGCTGCCGTGTAGAGCCCGTCGTCAAAGCCGTACCAGCGATCGTTGAAGAAGATGTGGCCGCTCATCTCTCCGGCCAGCTTCGCGCCGGTTTCCTTCATCTTGGCCTTGACCAGCGAATGGCCGGTGCACCACATCAGCGGCTCCCCGCCCCGCGCGCGGATCCACGGCGCCAGGTTGCGGGTGCAGTTCACGTCGTAGATGATGGTGGCGCCCGGGTTCTTCTCCAGCACGTCGGCCGCGTAGAGCATCAGCTGCCGGTCGGGAAAGATCATCTGGCCGTTGCGCGTGACCACGCCCAGCCGGTCGCCATCCCCATCGAAGGCCAGGCCGATGTCGGCATGGCGGGCCTGCACCTCACGGATCAGGTCGCGCAGGTTCTCGGGATGCGCCGGATCGGGGTGATGGTTCGGGAAATGCCCGTCCACCTCGCAGTACAGCTCGGTGAGATCCGTGATGCCCAGCGCCCGCAGCAGCGCCGGTGCCACCGCACCCGCCACGCCGTTGCCGGCATCCACCACCACTTTCAGGGGGCGGGCCAGCTTCACCTCGCCGGCAATGCGGGCGATGTAGTCGGGCACCACGTCCCGCGTGCGCACCGTGCCCGGCGTGGCAGCAAACAGCGCCGCATAGCGCGACGGATCGGCCAACGTGGCCGCGATGTCGCGGATGTCCTCGCCGTGCAGCGTGGCACCGCCCAGCATCATCTTCAGGCCGTTGTACTCGGGCGGGTTATGGCTGCCGGTGACGGCCACGCCCGTGCCGCTGCCGGTCAGCACCGTGGCGAAGTACACCAGCGGCGTGGGCACCATGCCGATGTCGATCACGTCCACCCCAGCGGCACACAGGCCGGCCGACAGCGCCCGCGCCAGCGCGGGGCCCGACAGCCGGCCGTCGCGGCCCACCACCACCTGGCCAATGCCCCGGGCGCGTGCCTTGGCGCCCAGCGCCAGGCCGATGGCCGAGACGGCCTCTTCCGTCAGCGCGGTCTCGACGATGCCGCGGATGTCATAGGCCTTGAAGATGGCCGCGGAGACCGCAGGCGCCTGGGCAGGTGGAAGGACTTGATCGATCATGGGAAATTCGCGGCTTCCTGAGACTTGTTGTTCTGCTGTTTCCTGCCCGGGACATGCCCTGCCCCGCACGATTCGCGACGTGACGGACCACATCCGAGAACCTGGGATTTGCCGGCGCACGAACCCGCCAGGACACATTCCGGGATGTTTCTAACAATACCCCAGATTGCCCATCCACGCACGCCACCCCGCACATCCGGGCAGTACCGAAACACGCCACCGAACCTGATGCCCGCCCCCGGTCTGCACACCGGAGCGGCCCACCTGCGCGAACGCGCGCAAGCCATGAGGCAGCCCCGCTGGCACGAACGCCCGGGCCCTGCCGAAAAACACCCAGAACCCATGCGGCGCCCACTCGGGCCGTCCGGGCGCAAATATACAATCTTCCGCCATGGAAAACTGTAACGTCTGCCCTTCCGACACTGCGTCGTCCACTTCCGCACCCATCGTTGTCACCGGTGCCGGCGGCTTCATCGGTCAGCACCTGGTGCGCCAGCTTCTGGAAGCCGGCTACAGCGTGCGCGCCGTCACGCGCAACCCTGCAACCTTCCGCTTGTCGCCCTCATTCCCAGGGGGAAGCGAGGCACGCGGCAGCAAGGCCGGCACCGCATCCGCAGGCGCCGGCCATGATGGAAGTACGGAAGACTGGATCCGCAGCCAGCGCCTGCAGGTCCTGGCCCATCCGGGTGTCGGACCTGATGCCGACTGGCAGCCGGTGCTGGCGGGCACCCGCGCCGTCATCCACGGTGCCGGCATCGCCCACGTGCCGCTGGACGCCA
>CAUVLK010000158.1:0-6416 GCA_963552635.1 uncultured Lautropia sp.
CAGGCCACGGCGGCAGCCGCACCGGCCCAGCAGGCCGCCGCTCCGGCGCCGTCGCGCGGCAAGACGGTCAAGTCGCCGATGGTGGGCACGCTGTACCGCGCCCCTAACCCCGAAGCCGATCCGTTCGTCACCGTGGGCAGCACCGTCAAGGTGGGCGACACGCTCTGCATCATCGAAGCCATGAAGCTGATGAACGAGATCGAGTCGGAGTTCGCCGGCACGGTGGTCGAGATCCTGGTCGAGAACGGTCAGCCCATCGAATACGGCCAGCCGCTGTTCGTCATCGAGTAATCCGCCGCGGGTGCCCAGCATGTTCGAGAAGATCCTCATCGCCAACCGGGGCGAAATCGCCCTGCGCATCCAGCGTGCCTGCCGCGAAATGGGCATCCGCACGGTGGTCGTCCACTCCGAGGCCGACACCGAGGCCAAGTACGTCCGACTGGCTGACGAGTCGGTCTGCATCGGACCGCCGCCTTCGCGCAACAGCTACCTGCACATTCCGGCCATCATCAGCGCCGCCGAACTGACCGACGCCGGCGCCATCCACCCCGGCTACGGCTTCCTGTCGGAAAACGCCGACTTTGCCGAGCAGGTCGAGCGCAGCGGCTTCGTCTTCATCGGCCCCCGCCCCGCCTCCATCCGCCTGATGGGCGACAAGGTCTCGGCCAAGGACGCCATGAAGCAGGCCGGCGTGCCCGTGGTGCCCGGCTCGGACGGCGCCCTGCCCGATGACCCGAAGGAGATCGTCGAGATCGCCCGCAAGGTGGGCTACCCGGTCATCATCAAGGCAGCCGGCGGCGGCGGCGGACGCGGCATGCGCGTCGTGCACGACGAAGCCTCGCTGCTGGGCTCGGTGGCCACCACGCGCAGCGAAGCGCAGGCCGCCTTCAACAACGGCTCCGTCTACATGGAGCGCTACCTCGAGAACCCGCGCCACATCGAGATCCAGGTGCTGGCCGACGAGCACGGCAACGCCATCTACCTGGGCGAACGCGACTGCTCCATGCAGCGCCGTCACCAGAAGGTCATCGAGGAAGCACCGGCACCGGGCGTGTCGCGCGAACTCATCCACAAGATCGGCATGCGCTGCGTCGAGGCCTGCAAGTCCATCGGCTATCGTGGTGCGGGCACCTTCGAGTTCCTCTACGAGAACAGCGAGTTCTTCTTCATCGAGATGAACACCCGCCTGCAGGTCGAGCACCCCGTCACCGAGTGGATCACCGGCGTGGACCTGGTGCAGGAGCAGATCCGCATCGCCGCTGGCGAGAAGCTGCGCCTCACGCAGGACGACGTGACCATCAAGGGGCATGCCATCGAATGCCGGATCAACGCCGAGGACCCGTACAAGTTCACCCCTTCGGCCGGTCGCATCACCAACTGGCACACGCCGGGCGGCCCGGGCGTGCGTGTCGACTCCCACGTCTACAACAACTACTTCGTGCCGCCGTTCTACGACTCGATGATCGGCAAGGTGATCTGCTATGGCGACACCCGCCATCAGGCCATCCAGCGCATGAAGATCGCACTCTCCGAGATGGTGGTCGAGGGCATCAACACCAACATTGCCCTGCACCGTGACCTGATGGAAGACAAGCGCTTCAACGAAGGCGGCACCTCCATCCACTATTTGGAAAAGCTGCTGGCCGAAACCAAGCGACCGTCCTGAACGTCCCGACGCACTGAGCATCCCATGAGCCAGTCCTGGATCGAAATCACCCTCGAAGTCGACAAGGCCGAGGCCGAAGACTGGGCCGATGCCCTGCTGGAAGCCGGGGCCCTGTCGGTCCAGGCCGAAGACGCCGACGCCGACTCGCCCGACGAGCAGCCCCTGTTCGGCGAGCCCGTTCCCCCGGGCCTGCCCGGCACTGGCGCAGGCTACCTGCCCCAGACCTTCGGCTGGAAGCGAACCCGGCTGGCCGTGCTGCTGGACGCCACGGATGAAGACGCCAACGCGGGACACACCCCGGCCGCGGCGAATCTGGCCGTACTGCAGGAAGCCGCCGACAGCCTGGAAAAGCCCCTGCCCTCCATCGTGGGCACCCGCCGTGTGGACGACCAGGACTGGGTGCGCCTCACCCAGGCCCAGTTCGACCCGATTCCGGTGGGTCAGCGCCTGCTGATCCTGCCCAGCTGGCACGCTGCCGAAACCCAGGCGGGCGACCGCGAGGCGCTCATCATCGATCCGGGCCTGGCCTTCGGTACCGGCAGCCACCCCACCACGCGCCTGTGCTTGGAATGGCTGGACGAACATGACCCGCGCGGCCTGCGCGTCATCGACTACGGCTGCGGCTCGGGCATCCTGGCCATTGCCGCTGCCCGACTGGGCGCGGCCGAAGTCATCGGCATCGACATTGACCCCCAGGCCGTGCTCAGCACGGCCGAAAACGCCCGCATCAACCGCGTGGAAGTCACCGCCCTGGGCGGCGACGCCCCGCTGCCGCCCCCGGCCGATCTCGTCATCGCCAACATCCTGTCCACCCCGCTCAAGCTTTTGGCCCCCATCCTGTCCAGTCTGGTGGCCCCGGAGGGACGGCTGGTGTTGTCCGGCGTGCTGGAGCGGCAGATCGACGAAGTGGCCTCGTGCTACGACCCGGCCCTGAACGTGCAGGCCTGGCGCACCCGCGACGGCTGGGCCTGCCTGAGCGGACGGCGCTGATCCCGTGCGACGGAAAACCAGACACCCCGTCGCTCTGACACCGCGTCAATTTGCGCCGGTCCGCACAATGTGCGATCTTCGCGCCCGGCAGGCAGCACACCCCGCCGGAGCGCCCCTATCTCCAGAACCGTTCCGCCCCACCGTGGCCGCCCTGCTGCCCCAGGTTGCCGGCACGCTCTTCCTGCGCCGGCGTCACCCTGCTTTTTCCTCACCATCTTCCAGACGGTAAGATAGCGACATGGCGCTCGCAACCACTTGTCCGCAATGCAAGACCAGCTTCAAGGTCGTCCCTGATCAGCTCAAGCTGCGGCGCGGCCTGGTCCGCTGCGGAGTGTGCCAGCACGTCTTCTCGGGCGTCGAGCACCTGCGCTATGTCGATCGGGACGAGGACACCAGCCAGCCCGACACGCTGGCCGCGTCCACCATCACCACGCAGCCCCCCGCGCCTGCGGTCACGGCCCCGGCCAACAGCACGCCCCGGTCAGGCGCCGACGCATCGCCTTCGCACACGGCTCCTGCAGCCGACGACGACCCGGTGACGGACACGCTCACATCCGTCGATACCGCGACAGATACCGGCACGGCAGACGGCCCATCTACCGAAGCCCCTGCAGTCGACGACCAGGACACCTCGAACGACGGCGCCCGGCGAGCCTCCAACGACCGGGGTCGACGTCGGGGCCGCAATCGCAACCGTGACAACCGCGCGGGACGAAATGGCAGTGAAGCCCCGCGTGCCGCGCCGGCGCCACGTCCCACCGTCACCCAGGAAGAAGACGACGTGAAGACGGTCTTCTTCCTCTCCGACAGTGAAGAGCCGCTGCCCGGCCAGTCTGCCGACGACAACATCCAGCTGCCCACCTCGCTGCGTTCGGGGAACACGGCACCCCAGCCGAACGACATCGACCCGGATACCCGGGCTGCCGGTGCCCTCATCGACGAGGCCAACCGCATCTGGCGTCAGCACAAGCCTCGACACGCCGATGGCGATGACGACAAGGGAAGCAGCCGCCACGGTTCCGACTACAGCGGAGCATCCGACAGCGGCCGCACCGGCAGCCGTACCGGCCACAGTCGTCGCAGCCGCCGCCATGGTGGGGACAGCAGCGCCCACAGTGGCCAGCGCACCCTCGTCGGCTGGCTCACGCCCGCCCGGCGGCGGTATCTGGTCATTGGCCTGTCGGTCCTGGCCGCCGTGCAGCTGGTGTCCGTCTATCGCACCGAGATCGCCTATCACCTGCCCTTCCTGCGCCCCGTGGCCAGCGTGGCCAGCCTGCTCACCGGGCAGGACATCAAGCCCCCCATGAGCCTGGGCGCCCTGTCCATCGAGTCCTTCGAGCTGCGCAATACCCGCCAGCCCGGCAAGACCCGCATGACGGCCATCCTGCGCAACCGCAGCAAGCTGCCCACCCGCTGGCCGGCCATGGAACTCACCCTCACCGGCCCCTCCAACGCCGTGGTGGTGCGCAAGGTGCTGCTGCCCAGCCAATACCTGGAGAACCCCCGGGCCCAGGCCGGCGGCATGCCGCCCAACAGCGAACAGCCCATCGACCTGCTGCTGGAAACCTCCGACCTGAACCTGGCCGGCTATTCCGTGGCGCTCTTCTACCCCTGATTCTCCGCGCCCTGCCGACCGGCCCTGCTCTGCTTTCCGCAAGTCTGGCCGGCACGGGACCTCCTCCTGATTTCCTGCCGGCATGCCGGCCCAATCCCCACAGGCACACCATGTCCCGATACGTTCTGATCAGCGGCTCCGTCGCCTTCGACACCATCATGGTCTTTGACGGCTACTTCAAGGACCACATCCTTCCCGAGCGCGTGCACCAGATCAACGTCTCGATGCTGACCCCCCAGCTCAAGCGTGAATCGGGCGGCTGCGCAGCCAACATCGCCTACAACCTGACCCTGCTGGGCGGCCACCCGGCCATCGTGGCCGCCGTAGGCGCCGACGGTGCCGGATACGTCGAGCAGCTGAAGAAGCTCGGCATCGACACTCGCCAGCTGCTGGTGCTGCCCGAATACTTCACACCGCAGGCCTTCATCACCACCGACATGGCGGCCAACCAGATTGCCGCCTTCCACCCGGGTGCCATGAACGAGGCCCATCGCGCCCGCATCGACGCCTTCCCGGCATCCGAAGTCAGCTGGGGCATCGTATCGCCTGATGGCAAGCAGGCCATGGTGGAACACGCCCAGCAGTTTGCCGACGCGAAGATCCCCTTCATCTTCGATCCGGGCCAGGGCATGCCCCTGTTCAATGGTGATGAGCTGAAAGCCATCGTGAAGCAGGCCACCGCGCTGACGCTGAACGACTACGAGTTCGGCATGCTGTGCAACAAGACCGGCTGGACTGAAGCAGAAGCCGCCGAGGCCGCCGGCACCATGATCGTCACCCTGGGTGGCGACGGCTCGCGCCTCTATCAGGCGGGCCAGGTCGAGACCATCAAGCCCACCGCCATCAGTCAGGCCGTGGACCCCACCGGCTGTGGCGATGCCTATCGTGCCGGACTGCTGTATGGCCTTTCGCAGGGCTGGGACTGGGGCAAGTCGGCGCGCATGGGCAGCATCATGGGCGCCATCAAGATCGAGGCGGCCGGCCCGCAGAACCACCACCCCTCGCGCGACGACATCGCCGATCGCTTTGCCGCCGCCTACGGCAGCCGGCCCTGGTAAGCAGAAACGAAACGGGCCGGCTTCATTCGCCGGCCCCGTGACAACCCCGTGGTGACTCAGCGGCCACCCAGAAGCGCCAGAACCACGGTGGGATCAACCAGCACCAGCACCACCTGGATCACCAGGAGTGCTACCAGCGGCGTCAGATCGAACTGCCCCACCATCGGCAGGACCCGCCGGAAGGGTTTCAGCAGCGGCGCGGTGAGCGCCGCCAGCGGCCAGGCCAGCGGTGCCTGCGGATTGATCAGCGACAGCACTGCCGAGGCAATGATCAGCAGCATGGCCAGGTACAGCGCCCACCGGATCACCCACAGCACCCCCAGCAGCACCACGTAAACCGGGTTTACCATGCCAGGCACACCCAACAGCATGGCAAACGCCAGCGACGTGACCAGCCCCAACACCAGGGCCGCCACGATGCCGGGCCAGTCCAGCCGCCCGGAAGGCTTCAGCACCATGCCCAGCGGACGCACCAGCCACTGCGTGAGCGCATGAGCAAACCCCACCAGCGGATTGCCGAACGGAGACACCCCCTGCCAGCGCGCATAGGCTCGCAGCAGACAGGCACTGGCCAGCAACGAGGCCAGCGTCTGTATCAGCATCCAGAGAATCGACTGCATTCCGGTCCTCCAAGCACAATCGGTAAATGATCTGCCGCCCTGATGCTGCGAAGGAGAGCAGCACACGCGGCCGACATTGAGACAGGCCGGACTGCGCGCGCAAGGCGACAGCCACGGGGCAAGCCATCCCGCCGCAACAGGTACGGAAAGATCCGCGCCCGACAGAATACCATCCCCAAAACGCCGACAGCCGCCCGGGTGACCCGAAGCGGCTGCCGCAACGCTTTCAAGCGTCCTGGATCAGAAAGCGTCCGAAATCAGGGGCGACGACCCACCGGGAACGGCCAGGCAGCCTGGGCTGCCGGCGCATCGGCCTTCGCCTTGCGACCACGACGGGCGGGCGCTGCTGCCACCGGTGCAGCGGCTTCCGCCTTCGGCTTGCGACCACGACGGGCCGGCGCTGCAACCACGGCTGCAACTTCTTCCACCTTCGCCTTACGGCCGCGACGGGCGGGCGTTGCTGCCAC